>JBHHZW010000246.1:0-4235 GCA_046758305.1 Bacteroidota bacterium
CGCGGATGACATTGGCAAGATCCGCAAGGGTCGGGTGGAGATCGACGAGCTTCCGCTGCAGCAGGATCTCGCTAACATGGCAGGAACCTCACGCGAGACGATTTCGCGCATGATCCACTCGTTTATTCAGAAGGGACATATTGAACTTCAGGGGAGCAAGCTCATCATCAGCGACTACGAACGGTTCAAGAGTTTGTACAGTTAGGGGAAGAAGTTCTCTCTCACTATAATAGATGATATCCCGCCGCGCCCCGCCAAAGGCGGAGCCGCGCGGGAGGGATAGTATGGAAGACATCAGGGGGTACGAGCGGGCGGACCTGCATCTACATACCACGTATTCGGACGGTGCGCTTTCACCGTACGAACTTATCAAGAAGGCGAAGACAGCCAACCTCCAGATCATCAGTATCACGGACCACGACAATGTGAACGCCATAGATGATGCCATCGAAATCGGCAAGGAATTTGGCGTCGAAGTGATCCCGGGCGTGGAGTTAAGCGTGAACGTCGGCGACAAGGAAGCCCATATTCTCGGCTACTTCGTCGATTACAAGCATCTCGAGTTCTTGGAGCATCTGTCGATGTTCCGGCGCGAACGACTGCGGCGCGCGGAGCGAATCGTGGAAAAACTTAATAACCTCAACGTGCCGTTGAAATTGGAGGATGTCCTCGACCGCGCAGGCACTGCCTCGATCGGCCGTCCACACATTGCCACCGCACTCGTTGAAGGAGGACTCGCCGAATCCTATCGTGAGGTGTTCTCAAAGTACATCGGCTTCGGTTGTCCCGCCTACGAAAAAAAGTGTCAACTCTCGCCGACAGAAGCTATCCAGCTTGTCGCGACCGCGAAGGGACTGTCCTTCCTCGCGCACCCGGGAAAGTATATGACTGACGGAGCTCTCCTCCAGCTCATCAAAGTTGGCTTGGATGGGGTGGAAGTGGTTCACCCGTCTCACAGTCCGGAAAACACGGCTCACTACCGTGGCATAGTTGACGAGTACTTCTTGCTCGGGAGTGGCGGCTCGGATTTTCACGGCGGCAAGAAAAACGACGACGGGGCTCTTGGGGTCTTTACCATTCCGGTCGAATGGGTGGAGAATATGAGATGGAGGTTGTTCTAACCCTCTTTCCTCTAGGAGTCTACGATTCGTAGAGTCGTGGACCAAACCCTTTCTCGAATAACGTTGACAGCGAAGCCCAGATAATTTCGGGGTCTGGGTGTAAGCAAACAACATGCCTACAGTCATCGAAGGAAACCTCTCTGCACAGCGATACAGGTTGGGCATCGTCGTCAGTCGGTTCAACGGAGAGGTCACCGCGCGGCTACTCCAAGGAGCGCTCGATTGCCTGCGAGAGCACGGCGCAAGTGACAAGAAAATCGATGTGTTCTACTGTGCAGGCTCGTACGAGATTCCTCAAGTCGCACGGAGAGTCGCTGGCACGAAGCACTATCAAGCGCTCATCTGTCTCGGATGCGTGATACGTGGCGAAACTCCTCATTTTGAGTATGTGGCTGGTGAGGCAGCACGCGGAATTTCGAATGCCGCACTCGCCACGGGCATCCCAATGTCCTTCGGCGTGCTCACGACCGACACAGTCGATCAAGCGATGGAACGATCCGGCGGGTCTCTCGGGAACAAGGGATGGAATGCAGCGTTGAGCGCGATTGAAATGGCTACACTGTGGAGCAGAATTCAGGGAAAGTGACCTCCGATGCTCAACGAGTGTGGAAAACACACCCGGACAAGTCGGGTCGGGGGAGGCATGAGTCGGAGTCTGTTCTGTACTGCGCTCATAATTGCCGCGACATCTTTCCTCTTTGCAGGCACTGGTGATTGGAAAAACTTCACGGATATGAAAAACGTCCGCCGAGCAGTCCCTGAGGGACGTTCCATCTGGGCTGCTTCGAGCGGAGGAATGTTCCGGTTTGGAGCCAACCGATCAACGTTCGAGCAACTGAGGAATTCTGAGGGACTGCGTGACAACGACCTCACCACGATACTCGTCGACGACGAAGGCCTGGTCTGGACCGGCACAGCAAGCGGAATCATCCATGTTTACGATCCAGAGACCGCCTCGTGGCGCTACATCACGGATATCGCACTTTCGGATAAACCGTCCAGAAGGATCAACGCGCTGTTCACCTCGGGGGATACTGTTCTGATCGCAACGGATTTTGGGGTCAGTGTTTTCACCAAGAAGAAATTCGAATTCCGCGATACGTTTTTGAAATTTGGTTCATTCCCCTCGCAATCGAAGGTGCAGGCTGTCTTTCTCACAAACGAGCTGAGTGAGATTTGGGTCGGGACACCCTCTGGTCTTGCCACAGCGAGTCTCAACAGTGCGAACTTGTCCGCTCCAGAATCCTGGACTGTTTTCACGACGACTCAGGGACTGCCGTCGAATAGCATCAGGGCGATCGGTGCGTTTCGATCAACGACTCTGTCCCGAATCGCGGCACTCGTCGTAGGCACTGATCTCGGACTTGCCCTCTACCCGGATTCGTCAGCGTGGATCCCGTTTCTCGAGGGAACGGTGGGTGCTCGGCGGGTCGTCGACCTCTTTTCTGACACCACGTCTGACCAGATCACCATTGCGACGGTGCGGGAGGTGTATCGCTACGAGAACGCCGGCGAAGTCCGGCAGATTGGTGTCGCAACACCTTTCGACATCACTTCCGTCTTCACTGACGACAATGACTCGACGTGGATCTCGATGGCAAATGGCGGTGTCGCGGTCTGGAATGGCTCGGAGTGGCAGCAGTTCTTTCCTGATGGACCGAACTCGAATTTTTTCACGAACATTGTCGTCACGGTGGACGGTGTGGTCTGGGCCGCCTCTGGGATTGACGGAAGCGGACGAGGGTTTTACTCATTCGATGGGATGAAGTGGGCGAATTACTCCCGAGCAACCAATCCGGAGATGGACTTTCCAGATCTTCCTGGATTTGACGACTGGTACCGCGTGAACACGGGCTGCGCCGGTGAAATCTGGGCAAGCTCCTGGGGCGGAGGTCTCTTACGGGTCGATGGCAGCGGAGAGATCGAGGTGTTCGACGAAGCCGATGGTTTTATCGGAATCGCGGTGAATCCGAACTTCGTGGTCTGCGGAGACGTCCTCTGCGACCAGGGAAGCAGCATCTGGACGACCGTGCTCGACGCGGCCAACGGCAAGTCAGTGGCTGTCCGGGGGCCTGACCGATCCTGGAGGTTTCTCCGGCTCCGGTTTGGAGCGGAGATCATCACAACCCTCACGGGAAGAAATGTTCGGCGCGGATTTCAGGTCGACCCCTATGGGCAGAAATGGCTGATCGTGCAGGATAGCCGCCTCTCGGGCCTTGTATACTTCACCGATGCTGATACGAGCAACGGTAAAGTGGACGTCACAAACAACACGTTCACCACAGCGGACGGGTTGGCAAGCAATACCGTCACGACAATGGCCATCGACCGGGATGGAGATATCTGGGTCGGCACGGACCAGGGGATCACGATCATCACAGAACCCCAGAATCCAAAGAGCGCAAACGCAATCGCGCCCTTTCGTCCTCTCCGAGAACAAATGATCAACACGATCGCCGTGGACGCACTAAACAACAAGTGGGTCAGCACGAGGGAGGGCGTGTTCTATCTTTCCCAAGATGGCACGCAGCTGCTCGAACACTACAACGTCACAAACACCGACGGGAGACTGGTTGACAACGACGTGAAATCCATCGCCATCGACGGCAGACTCGGAGTAGTATACTTTGGGACGGAGCGAGGATTGTCGAGCCTCGAGACGGTCGCCGTGGAGCCGACGCCGAGTTTCCAGGAGTTGTCGATCGCACCGAATCCATACCTCATACCGTCGACGACTAGACTCAGCATCGATGGACTTGTACAGGATGCGAGCATCAAGATCGTCTCCGTGGACGGAAGATTGATGCGGGAATTCAAATCCCCCGGCGGACGCGTCGCCTTCTGGGATGGCCGGAATTCCGACGATGAGTATGTTTCTTCCGGCATTTACTTTATTGTTGCCGCATCAGCGGACGGCAACGACGTGACGACTGCTAAGGTCGCCGTCGTTCGAAAATAGCACTCTGGTACGTTCAGCTACGGTACCTTAATCCACTGTTTCGTCGATTTTGCAAGGAAGGAGGGGACCTCGCTTGGAGAACAATTACAGGGATGAAATCTTTACCAGGCGTGTCCGCGCTGGGAAGCGGACCTATTTCTTCGACGTGAAGGCCA
>JBHHZW010000247.1:0-4225 GCA_046758305.1 Bacteroidota bacterium
CGTCGAACTAACTGATTTATAGTAGGCATAATCTATCTCGCATAGTGTATTTCATTTATGAATCAATTCCCAGAGCTTCTTTAAGGGCGGCCTCGGCCTTTGCCTCTTCTTCCTTAACTTCCTTAACTTCTCTAAATTCCTTGGGCAATGGAGCTTCTACCAGGTGCTTAACCTTCATTTCGAGATGCGGCTTGAAGGCGGTACCAGCTGGTATCAGATGACCGAGTATCACATTTTCCTTCAAGCCGTGAAGTTCATCCACCTTACCAGCTAAAGACGCTTCTGTCAAGACCTTAGTTGTTTCCTGAAAAGATGCTGCTGCGATAAAACTGTCCGACCACAGTGATGCCTTGGTTATGCCCAAAAGTAAGGTCTTTGCGGTGGCTGGTTTCGGTTTTCTGCCCGTGGCCTTCGCACCCCCAATCGCCTCGATTTTTTCGTTGATACGAGCAAGCTCTTTTTTATCAATAATATCGCCTATCGCTAACCCACGCCCGTCTCTGACGGACTGGGTTTGCGATTTGCCATTTGCGATTTGCAAGTCGCCCGGGTCTGTGATTTTGACAGAATTGGATAGTCTTTCATTTTCTTTTCTAAATATGAATTTATCCACGACTTCGCCCGGCAAGAATGAGCTATCGCCAACCGATTCAATTTCCACCTTACGCATCATACAAGAGATAATGATCTCGATGTGTTTGTCGTTGATATTGACATTTTGGCTGCGGTAAACGTTCTGAATTTCCGAGATTAAATATCTCTGCAGAGCTTCCTCTCCCTTAATTCGCAGGATGTCGTGGGGGACCAATGGGCCATCGGTTAGGGCGTCCCCGGCTTGGACGGTATCGGCTGCGTGGACATTGAGGTGTCTATCGCGAGGGACGTGGTGTTCCTTTTCCATGCCGGATTCAGAGCGAATTATGATGGTCATTTTGCCCTTGCGTTTATCGCTTCGCAATTCGGCTCGGCCACTAATCTCAGCCATAGCCGCCGGGTCCTTAGGTTTGCGTGCCTCAAATACTTCGGTAACTCGGGGCAGACCTCCGGTGATGTCTTGTGTGCCGCCGGTAGCTCTGGGTTGATGAGCAAGCAATTGTCCAGCTTGGACCCGTTGGCCCTCGGCAACCTCGATTCTGGCGCCTGCAGGCAGATAGTGAACGTCCAGAATTCTTCCAGACCCCGGACTCAAGACCCCAGACTTAAGACTTGTGTCTTTGGTCTTTGGTCTTGTGTCTTCTTCTATGATAATCTGTGGATGTTTATCACCTTTATGCTCGATAACCACCAGTGGAGTAGTTAAGTGGCCGGCAAGTTGAGTTTCTCTTTGAACGGTCTGGTCTTCGATGATATCCACGAATCTTATCAGGCCAGGCACTTCAGCCAGGATTGGTGTGCGGTGCGGGTCCCATCTAAATAGTGTTACGCCTGCTTTAACCTTCTGGCCGTCTCTGACCAAAACAGTGCCGCCATAGGGTACTTTGAACCTGTCCAGCTCTCGGTCTTTTGGGTCAAGAATAGCTATTTCACCGTTGCGCTTCAGTGCAATTAGCACAGTTGTGCCATCTTCGCGTTTGACCGAGACCGCGTTTATATCTCGGTATTGGACCTTGCCTGCGTGGGTGGCTTTCTGTTCGCGTTCCAGAATAGCTCTGGAGGCGACGCCGCCGGTATGGAATGTACGCAGCGTCAACTGGGTACCAGGTTCGCCGATGGATTGGGCGGCAATAATGCCCACTGCTGAACCTTCTTCGACTAATTGGCCGGTACTCATATCCCAGCCATAACACTTCGCACAAACACCAAACGGACTGTCACAGGTCAAGGGGCTTCTTACTCTGATGGCATCAAGACCCAAGGCCTCGATTCTTGCCGCTGCCTGGGGAGTTATGACCTCGTTTTCACGAACAATCATTTCATCAGTAATGGGGTTTCGAATATTATCTCTGGCGGTTCTGCCAATAATAAGTTGAGAAAGCGGTACAGCAGCGACTTGATCGGGGGCCAGCTCACCTCTTGGTCCGCCTGTGGCGGATTTGGTAATTCCCTGTAAGGTTTGACAGTCGCGCTGGAGAATGATCACATTTTGCGCCACGTCAATAAGTTTGCGGGTAAGATAGCCCGAATTAGCGGTCTTTAAGGCGGTGTCAGCCAGTCCCTTACGTGCTCCGTGCGTAGAGCTAAAGTATTCCAGAACGGTCAATCCCTCGCGGAAGTTTGATTTAATGGGGGTTTCGATAATCTCGCCGCTGGGCTTAGCCATCAATGCTCTCATGCCTGCCAGCTGCTGAATCTGGTCGATGCTTCCTCTTGCGCCGGAATCGCTCATAAGATATATGGGATTTAAGTACGGCGTACCATCCTCATTAGTATCTTCTCTGAGTCCTCGTATCATTTCGTTGGTAACAGCCACCCGGGCATTGGTCCAAGCATCAATAACCTGATTATACCTTTCGCGGTCGGTCAAGACACCTTCAGCGTAGTTTTTCTGGATTCTGGCGACCTTTGATTCTGTCTCAGTGATAATCTCAGCTTTTTTGGTGGGAATTTTTAGGTCGGTAATCCCAAAGCTCAATCCGGCAAGAGTGGCATATTTAAAGCCCAAATCTTTTATTTTGTCCAGCAGATCTACCGTTTTTGCGGAACCTGCAAATTCGAAGCAGTTACTAATTACCTGGCTTAATTTCTTCTGAGACATGGACATATTATAAAACGGCATCCCTTTGGGTAGTATGTCATTGAATATACATCTGCCCGCCGTCGTTGCAATTACACTGTCGCTGGTGGCTGGTGCTTTTTCGTGACTCTGGTCACGGGCGACGGTTTTGTTAATACGCACCTTAATCTTCTGGTGCAAACCGATTTTGCCCGTTTCGTAGGCCATTATTGCTTCAAAGGTGTCCCGAAACACTGACTGACACGGACTTAACACTGACGGACACTGACTTGTCCGTGCCAGTCCGTGTTTGTCAGTGTCAGTCCGTGCATAGGTCAGGTAGTAATTGCCCATCACCATATCTTGAGATGGGCCAACCATTGGAGAGCCATTAGCCGGCGAGAAAATATTAGTGGTGGTCATCATTAAGATATGAGTTTCAGCTTGAGCTTCAATACTTAGTGGTAAATGTACCGCCATCTGGTCGCCGTCAAAATCAGCGTTGAAGCCCTTACAGGCCAACGGGTGAAGCATAATAGCATTACCTTCCACCAGTGTCGGCTCGAAGGCCTGGATGCCCATTCGATGCAGGGTAGGAGCACGGTTCAGAAGCACAGGATGCTGATGAATTACTTCTTCCAGGACATCCCATATCACTTCATCACGCCGTTCTATCATTCTCTTAGCACTTTTGATGGTATCAGCAAGGCCATGTTCTTTTAGTTTGCGAATAATAAAAGGCTGATAAAGTTCGAGAGCTATTTTCTTTGGCAATCCACATTGATATAGTTTTAACGCCGGCCCGACCACAATCACTGACCGGGCTGAGTAATCAACACGTTTGCCCAGCAAGTTTTCGCGGAATCGTCCCTGCTTTCCTTTAATCATATCGGTCAAGGATTTTAGTGGCCGATTATTACTTCCCAAGACCGGCCTTCGACATCTCGAGTTGTCCAGGAGTGAATCAACAGCTTGCTGTAGCATTCGTTTCTCATTTCTAATGATGACCTCAGGAGCGTTGAGGTCCATTAACTTCTTTAATCGGTTGTTCCGATTAATGATTCGTCTATACAGGTCATTTAGATCGCTGGTTGCGAAATTGTCCCTCTCAAGCAGCACCAAAGGCCTCAAATCCGGCGGGATAACAGGGATAGCTTCAAGTACCATCCATTCTGGCTTGTTGTTGCTATTGTTAACTTCGTTGATCGTCTTAAGACGTTTCGTGAGATCCTTGATCTTCTCGCTTCGGAGCGCAACCATCATCTTATGTTCGACTGGCTTCAATTGATCTTCAACACCCCTACCTCCGCGCTCAGATCGAGTCGCGATTTGGCGCTGGAAAACCTGGCGCTGCGTCATCAGCTCGGCGTGCTCCAGCGCTTAGGGCTCGCGCAGAAATAACTTCCGATTTTTGGACGCCGATCCATCCCGGCTGGCTGCAGGGGGGGTTCCCCCCCGATAATGACTTGGGGGGAAGCTCATCGGTTAAATACTAATAGTATTCGCCCTCTTCGCGCCTTGCCAGCCGGGCGCCTCGGCGCCCAAAAAGGGAACTTATTTCTGCGCGAGCCC
>JBHHZW010000248.1:0-4222 GCA_046758305.1 Bacteroidota bacterium
CGACCCGCTGTGTGACGCCGGCCCACCACGCGATATCCTTCAAGCTAGCCGGTCCGTGGGCCTCGAGGTACGCAGGAAGCAGTCGGGTCAGGGCCTCGGTTTCAGTCGGAACGCGGAGAGGCGCGCAGAGCCATTCGTCAGTCCGTCTGTATTCGAAGGTCTGGCTCCGGGGCCCGCCGCGAACCCCTACACGCAGGATGCGTCCTTCATGGCTGAGGCCACGGAGAAAGAAGACGAAGTGTCCCTTCGGGAGGATCACTTCACCGAAGGGACCCTTCGGATCGCCATCAGAATTCTGGGTACTCGAGAGTATTGAATTCAATTACACTGCGACTTCGTTCCGATCAATCCTGAAGCCAGGACCCATCGTGGATGAAACCGCGATGCTCTTGATGTACTGGCCTTTGGCAGACGCAGGCTTCATTCGTTGCACGGTGTTCAGTAATGTTCGGATGTTCTCCACCAACTTTTCTTTCTCAAAACTCGATTTGCCGACGACTGCATGAACAATACCCGCTTTGTCGACACGGAACTCGATCTTTCCTGCCTTCACTTCTTTGACGGCCTTGGCAACGTCCTGCGTGATCGTACCGCTCTTGGGGTTCGGCATCAGCCCCCGGGGACCGAGGATCTTCCCAAGTCTCCCTACTTCCGACATCACGTCGGGGGTAGCGACGATGACGTCGACGTCGGTCCACCCCTCCTTGATCTTCGCGGTGTATTCGTCGAATCCTGCATGGTCCGCTCCAGCCTCCAGCGCCTCCCGATCCTTCGGAGGATTCGCAAGCACCAGCACGCGCACCGTCTTACCGATCCCGTGCGGGAGAGCGACGGTACCGCGGACAAGCTGATCCGCTTTGCGCGGGTCGACACCGAGTCGGACGGCGATATCGACAGTTTCATTGAATTTTGCCGTGGCGATCTGCTTCACGATGTCTACTGCCGCTTCGATCGTATATACCTTGTTTCGGTCCTCTTTCGCGGCCAGACTTCGATACCGCTTTCCGTGCTGCATACACCCTCGCGTGTTGTGGTGCAATCGATCCGCCCCGCAAACTGGGGGCAGAATTCCCACTGATGAAAGTTACTCCTCGACGACGATGCCCATACTGCGAGCTGTCCCCGCGATCATCCGCATCGCTGCTTCGATGTCGCGCGCGTTCAGGTTCGGCATCTTCGTCTCGGCAATCTCCCGCAGCTGAGTTTTCGTGACCGTGCCAACTTTCGTCCGAAGGGGGTCAGTGCTGCCCTTGTCAAGCTTCGCCGCTTTCTTCAGGAGCACAGACGCTGGCGGCGTCTTGGTGATAAACGTAAACGACTTGTCGGAAAACACCGTGATGACCACAGGAATGATCAAGCCCTGCTTGTCCTGCGTTCGGGCGTTGAACTGCTTGCAGAACTCCATGATGTTCACGCCCCGCTGACCGAGTGTGGGGCCGACAGGAGGAGCAGGATTGGCTTGACCTCCCGGTATTTGAAGCTTAATGCACCCAACAACTTTTTTCATGGGAAGACCTTCATCCTAGGTCGTTTCTTTGAATCACTCGCTTCCTATCCCGAAGGTCCGATCCAACACGCCACGAAGTGTCACGCTCCGACACGCCACGAAGTGGTGGCTCCGCCAAAGTGTTCCTTCGGGAAGGATTACTTCCCCGAGGGGACCACTTCAGATCGCCACTGGGACTCCGAGACTTATTTCTCCGGTTCAACTTGGCTGAAATCGAGTTCGACCGGGGTCTTGCGTCCAAAGATGCTGACCATGACCTTCACCTTCATTTTCTCCTCGTTCACCTCCTGCACGAACCCAGAAAAATTGTTGAACGGCCCATCGATCACCTTCACCGGGTCACCGACTCGGTACGGAACCTCAACGACTTCAACGTCTTTCCGCTCATCGAGTTTGCCGATGAGCCGACGCACCTCGTCCGGATGCAGTGGAACGGGGTTGTTCTTTGGACCGACGAAACTGATGATGGATGGGGTATTGAGAATGAGGTGTGTCGTCTCTTTGTCGAGAACCGCCTCGACGAGAATATAGCCAGGGAAAAATGTCTTCGTCTTGCTCTTCCTCTTACCATCCTTCACCTCGAAGACCTTTTCCGATGGGACGAGGACATTGCCGATGCGGTTCTGCATCCCCGCCAGTGCCACCTCGTTTTCAAGGTACGCCTTCACTTTATTCTCGTGACCCGAATACGTCCGGATCGCGTACCACTTTTTTTCTGTCTTCTGATCAACTATCTCCACTTACAGGATCCCCTTGAGTGCTTCACTGACCACCATATCGACGACATACACGAATGCCGAAATGATGAGACACACGACGACCACAACCATGGTTGATTCGCGCAGTTCCTCCTTCGTCGGCCACGTCACCTTCTTCATCTCACGAACAACATCGGTAACAAAATTGATGAGCTTTTCTTTCATGGATCAAAGTCCCGAGAGTTCTCTCTCCGTAAGAGATCGCTCCGCCATCAATCAAAGTATCGCTTCTACTCCCCGCTTGCACGTCAGGAGGGACTCGAACCCCCAACCTGCGGTTTTGGAGACCGCTGCTCTACCACTTGAGCTACTGACGTCTATCATCGTCGCGCCGCGGCAGATGCTAAGAAAGGGAAGCTGAAGATCGTGAAGCAACTCCTTGAACCGATTACTTTGTTTCTTTGTGTGTTGTATGTTTGTTGCAAAAGCGACAGTATTTCTTGTACTCGACTCTTCCGCTTTGCTTCTTCTTGTTCTTCGTCGTCGAGTAGTTGCGCCGCTTGCACTCGGTACACTCTAACGTGATGATGTCCCTCACTGTGCGAACTCCGCTTCAGGTCGTAAATGTTCTCATGAGTGACATGCAGTTACAGTGGTAAACCTTCACTCTCCCCGAAGACCTCTCCGTCGTCGGAAAATGTCCCGAAAGCATTTCTCGAGCCAGATGGGTCGTGACCTACGAGCCCACGACCAGGGTTGAACTGGTGACCTCATCCTTACCAAGGATGTGCTCTACCAACTGAGCTACGTGGGCTACCTCTTCCATCTGAGATGTGCGACGCAGGGATCGGCAACCTTGTCCGCGACTTCGTCGGGGAATGGCAGTCTGAGTCCGGCAGTCGCGCAGTCTGCTCCTGATCGCGAAACAACCTGAGTCGCGCTCACGAATACGAGACTTGTGGAGCGGGAGACGGGACTCTCCGCCAGAGGCGGATGCGCCTCCGGCGCAGAACCCGCGACCAATCCCGCTTCGCGGGATGACTCTACCAACTATAACTTCTGACCTTTCATATCACCCAAATGCCTAGCGATCGCTTTGAGGCTCTTCAGAAAGCGCTCCCGCTTCAGCGCCTCACCCCGTAATACAAACTCTTCGGTGTGAACAACTCTCCAAGGCTGAAACCGTTTCGTCCAGCGAGCCCGGGGACCGTTATGCACTACTAGTCGAGTGGCGAAATCCTCAGTTGAACCGATGTAGTACCGCTCTGCCCTCTCGCTCTTCAAAATGTATACCGTATAGCTCATGTGCTTGATGCCACTGCCGACGACATCTTCTCGGCTCTAGAGCGGGAGACGGGACTCTCCGCCAGAGGCGGATGCGCCTCCGGCGCAGAACCCGCGACCAATCCCGCTTCGCGGGATGACTCTACCAACTATAACTTCTGACCTTTCATATCACCCAAATGCCTAGCGATCGCTTTGAGGCTCTTCAGAAAGCGCTCCCGCTTCAGCGCCTCACCCCGTAATACAAACTCTTCGGTGTGAACAACTCTCCAAGGCTGAAACCGTTTCGTCCAGCGAGCCCGGGGACCGTTATGCACTACTAGTCGAGTGGCGAAATCCTCAGTTGAACCGATGTAGTACCGCTCTGCCCTCTCGCTCTTCAAAATGTATACCGTATAGCTCATGTGCTTGATGCCACTGCCGACGACATCTTCTCGGCTCTAGAGCGGGAGACGGGACTCGAACCCGCGACCAACAGCTTGGAAGGCTGTGACTCTACCAACTGAGTTACTCCCGCGCTGACCTGTGGCAAAGCCCCGAAGGCCGAAGGACGAAGGACGAAGTCCATCCCTCGTGGAAGTGCGAAGAGATACCGTCAGGGAAACGTTTCCCCCAGCCATCCTCGTCTCGTGGCAAGTTTCCCGTGGACCATCGATGACTCAATCCTGTGGGCAGGGGAGGATTCGAACCTCCGAAGGCCCTTGGCCGACAGATTTACAGTCTGTTGCGTTTG
>JBHHZW010000249.1:0-4213 GCA_046758305.1 Bacteroidota bacterium
TGAGGGAGCACTGAGGTTTGCGAAGGCACATGGGTTTAAAGAAGAAGACTTGCTCACCGAGACGTCGCGTGAAGCATGGCTGAAATGGAAGGAGAACCTAAGCACGAAAGACGACTGGCTCCCGCCGCACACTCCTCAGGACAGTGATATCAGTTCGGTCTTCAAGCCGTATTTCCGTCACAACGGTTCGATCAGCTGCTCCGCGCTCGACCGAGATGGGAATCTTTCTGCGGCAGTCACTACGAGTGGTCTTAAGTTTAAAATTCCCGGACGCACTGGTGACTTTGGCATCATCGGTGCCGGAATTTATGTGGACAATGACGTAGGGGCTGCGGGTTCTACGGGCCGTGGAGAAGCGAACCTGATTAACTGTAGCTCGGTGATGATCGTCGAGTACATGATGCAGGGCAAGTCCCCAGAAGAGGCATGTCTCTCGGCATGTCAGCGTATCGTTGATCACAATCGGATGCGGCGGCTGCGGGACGATGCAGGGAGACCGAACTTCGACGTGAAATTTTATGCCGTCAATAAGCGCGGGGAATATGGGTCAGCGAGTATCTGGAGCGGAGGGCAATATGCACTGCATGACGGGAAGGAAAACAAGTTGCGGGACTCTGCGTATTTGTTCAAAAAGAAGAAGTAAGTCGGTCTCTTTGATCGAACGGGAGCTCGTCAGATCCCTTCCGCGCAGTTCGCTCACGGCGCGGCGTCTGTTTAATCCCGCTCTTATTCGCACCAGCGGCTGATGACGTTTGACACATCGGTGGTTCGCTCCGATTTCTGCGCCATCGCCAAGGATGAGACATTCGCCCGGACGGAGTGACGGGAGATTGACCTTCCGTTTTCCCACCTGGGAAGTTTGAAAAAGGAGTCTAGGGCAGTTGTTCGTGGGCAGAGGCGGGACCAGCGCCATCCGCATTTTCATTACTTCTCGCCGTACACGGAATTGACCCGATACCGGCTACACGCCCACATCGTCAGGTTAGAGGTGATGGCTGCGATGGCACGTTTCTCGTCCTCTTCGTGGATAACTAACCCGTACGTGTCTGCGACAAATTGCATGTTCTTTAAAATCTTTCCAATTCCGTGCTTCTTGACACCTCCGTGCCAGTAGGCAATTTGACCGACGAGCATTTCGTAGTGGCGGCGCAGAAATTCACCCATCGAGATAAAATTCGCGCTGAGAGCAGTCCGTGGCTTGCAGATCGTGAGCAGGTCTTCAAAATACTCGTCCCAGTGTGCCGCAAACGCTCGGTTCTCCGGTCTTCGAAGGTACCATGCGCGTTTGAGGGAGAACTTCGCCTTGGTTTTCGCGCGGAATTTCGGGATGACGGGATGAAGGTCGAACAGCGTGACTGTCTCCTCCACATCGTCGGGGTCCTCCTCGCGGTACAGCCAAATGTTCTTCAACTGACTCCACGTCAACACACACACCACAGGCTGTTCCCGACTGTCAACCACGACGTACTTCCCCCGTTCTGCGTTGACAACCGTGATCCAGTGATTCCAATCGTAGACACAGAGGAGCGTCGGGCAGCCGCTCCGAAGATAGGTGAGGAGCTCATGCTTTGCACGTTCGGCGCTCTTGCGACGAATGAACTTCAGCTTGCAGTTGTACGCTCTCGCGGCTCTCCCGAGCTTTATCTCATCGGTCCCCGACCACCAGTGAGCACCCGCCATCCGGGAGATACCGTTCTCGTCGACGAATCGTCCGAGCATCACCAGCGCATGCTTTAGAGCGAACGGTCCGCAGGACCATTTGTTTGGCTGAGGATAGAGGCCCATTAAGCTTTTAGAAAATCAAGTTCTCAGTCTTGGATTGCTCTTTTGTGACCGACTGCGGTATTCTCCGATCCACCACATTCCGTTTTTGCTTTCGCGGTGAGAAGCTACAGAATCTTCCCACAAATTGCAACCTGCTCGATGACCTCGTTGACATTTCATCGAAAAATTCCTATCGATAGAGCCGAGGGGGAAAGGGACGCTATGTCTCGCAAGCGAACAGTTGCTATTCTGTACAATCATGTAGGAGAAGATGAATACGAGCAACTTCGACAGGTTGACTCGTCCGAGCTCGAGTTCAAGCCGGAGTACGAGCTCGAGTCCATCGCGACGGTGGCCGATGAAATCGCGGCGATGGTGAAGGGGCTGCGGAAGGAAGGGTTCCACTGCTATGCAGTGAACGTCGAAGACAACTTCAAGACCCTTCTCTCCGTTCTCCAGAAACGCCGGCCGGATGTCATTTTTAACTTGATCGAATTTTTCAACGACAACCCTTGGCAGGAATCGATGGTTACCGGCTTGTTTGAAATTCTTCGGGTCCCGTACACGGGTGCACCACCGCTTGGCCTTGCACTCTGTCAGCGGAAGGGCCTGACGAAACAGGTCCTACAGGCGAATGGAATTCGAACGCCGCGTTTTAAGATGATGACCCGCGATCACATCCCGCGCAGACACGGCCTCCACTATCCCCTGATCGTCAAGCCGGCGAGGGAGGATGCCAGCACGGGTGTAGAAAACGCTTCCGTCGTGTTCGAACGTGAACAGCTTGAACATCGCATCGAGCATGTGCTCGATCAATACCAACAGCCGGTTTTGGTCGAAGAATTTATCGAAGGCCGGGAATTGAATGTCGCCGTTCTCGGGAACGACCCTCCGCAGGCCCTTCCGATTTCAGAAATAGACTTCTCAGAACTTCCCAAAGGGATGCACCCGATCGTCAGTTACCAGGCAAAGTGGGACCCGCTCCACGAGGCCTTTCACCGGACGTATCCTGTCTGTCCTGCCGAGCTGCCGAGGCGAATCGAAAAGCGAGCAAAGAACATCGCCGTCAAGGCTTACAAGATCATGGGATGTCGTGACTATGCGCGGGTCGACATGCGCCTTTCGAAGGATGGTCAGCACCTGTATGTGCTCGAGGTGAATCCGAACCCGGATCTGACTGAAGGTGTAGCGTTCATGGAATCGTCAGAAGCAGCGGGATTGACGTTCGGGCAGACGCTGAGAAACATCGTGGAGTTCGCACTCCAGCGTGCTCCTCGCGGTTGACTACGCCAGCCAGACGATGACGACGATGGCGAGGATGAGGACAAATAAGAAGACAAGCTTCAAGAGGAGAGCAACGGACGAGAGGATGAACTGGGCGATCCCGTGAAAGATCTTCCAGAGGAGCCAGAGAGGAAACCACACGGGAAACAGGAGAATCTTTAGTACGAGCATGGTTCTACCTTTGTGATCACGACGGCGGCGTCTATGTCATCATGAGGGCTCGTGCAGAAAAGATTTAGATTTTCTTGATCGCTACTCGCTCGACATATTTTCCGGTCTCGGTGTCCACCCGTACGACCTCTCCGGTTTCCACGAATTCCGGCACGAGAATCTCCATTCCGTTTTCGAGTGTGGCCGATTTCATCGTATTGTCCTGCCCCCCCACGGATTCCCGGCGCTGTCAGCGTGACCTTGATTTCAGCGAACTTCGGGAACTGCAGTGCGACCGCTTCCTCACCAATCAGCTCGACGGTAACCTTCATTCCTTCCTACAGAAACCGGTCGATGGAACCGACTGTTTGCTTCGGGATGCTGTACTGCTCGTAGGCTGCCGGATCCATAAAGAATAACATCTCGCCGTCGTTGTAAATGTATTCCATCTGTTTCTTCGTAAGGTCGACGTCCTCAAGCTTTTCGGTCGGTTTGAAGCGACGTTCTGAGAGGTGAGCAGACCGTATGTCTTTGAGTTTCAGGAATGTGAAGCCCGCAATCTTGCCAGTTCCGGTATGGTGGACGACTTGGAGCTCCTTGTACATCCGGTTCTCGAGCTCGAGGGCCGTTCCTGGCTGGATTTCTGATGCGAGTACCGTGACCTAACACGTCATGAGAAAGCGCAATATTCAGGTTGATCGCAAGAGATCTCAAAAGAAGTCAGTGCCTGCACGACTAAATCTTGACGCATGGTTGGCCCGCCAGACCGATGTCGGGCTGGCTAGTCGAGCACGCACGCCGGATGTTCTCAGCGCCGACGATGTGCGCAAGAGCTCCGTGGGCACCTCCATGACTCGAGCCAAGATTCTTGCTGAATCGTTCTGGCCTAGCGTTTTGACAACGCCCATGATGCGAAACGTTGCCCAGTAGTTGAATTCTTGGAGCATCTGAATATCAGCAAGCTTCAAAAGAAGACTCTGACTTTGCGTTGCAGATATTCCGGCTTAAACTCTCC
>JBHHZW010000250.1:0-4209 GCA_046758305.1 Bacteroidota bacterium
CCGGCATCCTCAAGCTGCCGGATCACCTGGAGATCGTGGGGCTGCTGACGGTGGGCTTCCCGGCCGAGGACCCACCTCCGCCGCCCCGCAAGCCCCTGGCGGAGATTGCACACTACGACGTCTACGGCAACCAGGCAGATGGCGGGGGCGCGACGCCGGGGCGGGTGTCCGCCGGCCCGCTGGGGATTCTGCTGCGGCGCCTGCGGCTGCCGTTTCGGGTTTGATTTCACTTGACTGGGATATGAACAGCCGCCAAGATGGCAATCTTAGGCCTAGTCGAGTACAGTAGCGATAAGCCAGCCGAAGAAGTTCACTTGCCAGGAAATTGATTCATTGGTATAATTTGCTTGCCCCACTCTATATCATGTTCCCAAGGCTCATGGTAAAATGGCTAAGGTCCGAAGAAGCGAAAGACAACCTGAGAGTGGCAGTCTCCAGTTTGAGATAGATGCTAGCCTTCTCTTCCAGTTGGGCGAGCAACTCGTTGCGCGTCGTTCCATCGCGCTGGCAGAGTTGGTTAAGAACGCCTATGATGCCGATGCGACAGAGGTGACAGTCCTACTTGAAAATGTGACCCGTCCTAAGGGCACAATCATCATTGACGACAATGGTACAGGCATGACGTTCGAGCAGGTCAGAGACCATTGGATGCGAATTGCAACAGATGACAAAGTGCAGAATCCGATTTCGCTGGTCTATGGTCGCCCTCGTACCGGTGCCAAGGGCATTGGGCGTTTTGCAGCTCGCCGGTTGGCCAACAAATTGATTCTTCACTCCGTCGCACGGCGGGATAATGGGATCAAGGAGAAGATCGTCGTCGAGTTCGATTGGAAGGAGAAGTTCAAGCCAGGTCAAACCCTGACTGAGATTCCGGTAACCTATGAGAGAACGGTTGTGGATAACAGTACGCCCACAGGCGTTATGCTATATCTGGAAGATGCACGGGATGTTTGGGATGAGGAAGACATTATCGAGCTCCAAAGAGACCTTCTCAGTCTTGTGACTCCGTTTCCACAAGATTATGTTCGTCTGACCACCAAAGCCAAGAAGGGATATAGACCAGATCCTGGCTTTTCAATGGAGTTGGAGGTCCCCGAATTTCCAAAATACGAAGGAAAATTAGGAGAACACTTCCTGGCGGCGGCGTGGGGGGTACTGACGGGACATGTGAGTGATCAAGGCATCGCTCACTATCATTTGGACATTCGAACGACGCAGGAGCATCTGGACTTCACGCCTGCCGAAGAAGTGTTTGATGGCCTGGCAGACGCAAGGTTCAGAATCCACTATTTTGTCTACAGGTCTGCCTATTTCGACGAGTTTGACTTTGGTGTACGTGACGCTCAGAGAATGGGGCGCAGTCAAGGTGGTGTGCGTATTTACTTGGATGGATTCCGCGTATTCCCTTATGGTGATCCAGGTGACGATTGGCTTAGGCTAGATGAGGTGCGTGCCGGACGCACTCGTCGCCTTATTTACGCCACCGGACAATTGCAAGAGATGCAGGAACTCGTTCCGGGCAGACCCTACCTTCTTACTCCGGGCAACAATCAAGTTTTTGGGGCCGTCGCAATTTCGCGATTGAAGCATCCGGGGATTGAAATAAATGTCAGCCGGGAACGCCTCGTCGAAAACGAAGCCGTTGGCCAGCTTCGACGCTTCGTGCAACTCGGCATCTATTGGATGACAATCCAATATGCACGAGTGAGAAGTGAAGAGGAAGCCGAAAGAAAAAGGGAGGAAGCAAAGAAGGTTAGCCGCCCTGCTGTCCTAGAGATCATCGATCAAGCTCAAGGCGAAGTACGCACTTCAGAAGAGCTTTCCATCGAGTCCCAACGAGAGTTACTTCACATTCTTGATTATGCTAAGGAAAAAGCACAAGATGAGGAAGAAGAACTCATTAGCGAGCTGTCAATGCTACGTGTGTTGTCCTCAACGGGAGCAATGATCACTATGATCAACCACCAGCTACGTGCTGTAATAGATGGGATTCGAGCTATTCATACAGATCTTTCCGAACTTAGGCCCTATATATCGCCCGAGGTTCAAAGCAGTTTTGTCAAGATAGTCAACCGCATCCGGGATTGGCGTGAAATGGTGAGGCGCCAAGTGTCTCAATTGGGATTCCTACTGGGAACAACCGCGCGGGTTCGACGACGTCGCCTGGCTTTACGGGAGGTTGTTGATAATGTAACGAGTCCTCTCTCACTGTATATGCGCGACTTCGGGATAGATTTTCACAACGAAGTTCCCGCAAATCTCAGAACCCCACCGATTTTTGAGGCCGAACTTCACGCGGTACTTCTGCACGTCTTCACGAACGCACTTAAGGCTGTCCGGGACAAGAAAGTACGCGAGATTGCCGTGAAAGCAAATAAAGAGGACGATGGAGTGCACGTCTTCATGCTTGATACTGGTAGCGGCATTAAGCCGGAGAGGCGGGAGGAAGTCTTTAAGCCATTTGTGACTACTAGCACACCTGATCCTATCCTAGGTGTCGGAACTGGACTTGGGTTGAAAATCGTACGTGATATTCTCGAGACCTATGGTGGAACCGCCCGGTTCATTGGCGCGGAAGAGCCATGGCACACTTGTATTGAGATAATTTTGCCAGACGGGAGGTGAGTGTAATGCCGAATGTAGTAGTTTACTATGTAGACGACGAGGCCTCAAAGGCAGCGAGGCGCTACCAGGAACGATTATCACGGGCAGAAGGCTTTGAATGTAAGCTCATTCCACCTCCAGAATTGGGAGAGCTTGGCAGCCTTGTTGAAGATTGCCCCGATTTGTTTCTGATCGACTATGAACTCAGTTTGGTTCAACCAGATGGTACGAAAGCGGCCTACAAAGGCAGCACACTGGCAGCCGAGATACGTGCGAGACATCCTGATTGCCCCATTGTACTGATCACTCGACAGTCAATACTTGACCAGCTAGATCGTACAAAAAAGCGCCAGCTCACTGAGCGTATGCAGGTGTGCGACGAGCTGATACTGAAAGATGATCTGGATAATAAGCTCGATGAGACTCGACAACTGTTGATATCAATAGCAGACGGATTTCGTACGCTTGGCGGCATTGCGGATAAAACCTGGGGGCCATTAGTTGAAGTTCTAGGGGCCAGTCGGGAGGAAGCTGAGCTTCTCAGAGAGGCGGCTCCTCCGCTGCAAGAAGGTCAGTGGATTGTCACTGGAGCAGCAGGCTGGATTAGGAGCGTGGTCTTGGAGTTCCCCGGGATTCTCTATGATCCAGTCAACGCAGCCACTCGTCTTGGAATTTCTGTAGAAGCCTTCTTTGATGACAAAGTTCAGGAGTTAATGGATCCTGCCAAGTACGCGGGCGTTTTTGCTCCAAATGAAGGCCGCTGGTGGAAAGGGCGTCTTTTCAGAATAGCCAAGGAATTGGCTATGGAAGAAGGTGTTGGCGGTCCCATAAATCAAGCTTTTACAGAGGCATTTTGTAAGAGATTCGGAATCGAACTATCACCGGCGGTTTGCGTATGGGATCACAGGCCAGTCGCTGATTGGGTTTGCTACATCCTGCGTCAACCAGTGAAAATCAAGTATTCTCTTCGATACTACCCGGATAGCCGTCCAAGCATTATGCATGACACACGTGTATCGTTCAGGGCGATACGGGAAAGCAATAAGTTCTACGAAGAACTTCTCGACTCGGCAGGTCTCAATCTGTTGAAGGAAATTGAGGAACTTCCTGAACCATGAATGTGCACTGGATCAAAGCTGGCCTTAAACAACTCAAGAGGAGCTTTCGACGTATTCTAGACGGTAACGCGGATTCTGTTATTGATGAGGCCATAGCGGAGCTTGAAAGCTCAAAGAAGAGATTCGATGAGTGGACAAGACGAACCGATGATCCCCGTTTGATTCCTCAGCCTTGGGGGTATCGGATTGATCCTGAGCAACCGCTGCGCTTTAAACTTTCGAGGGCCATTAGAGGGCTGGAGTCCTGGGTGGATCTGTATTGCACGGTGCTCTGGTGGGAAGAAGGGACTTTGCCTGTAAAGCAAGAGATTCATTTACGGGTGTGGTCTAACAACACGAACTACATACACCGCCCTGAATGGGATTCTGAAGTGGTTCTTGCTAGATTGACTGATCCGGCTCGGCCGTTTGACGGAAGGGTAATCCTTCGCTGTCACTTTGATCTGGCAAATCCGGGTCAGCACGGTCAAAAGTATCACCTTCAATT
>JBHHZW010000251.1:0-4208 GCA_046758305.1 Bacteroidota bacterium
CTAGATGCCC
This sequence comes from Bacteroidota bacterium, assembly GCA_046758305.1. Taxonomy (GTDB): domain Bacteria; phylum Bacteroidota; class Ignavibacteria; order UBA10030; family JAZGDE01; genus JAZGDE01. Next base: position 11 of record JBHHZW010000251.1, read on the forward strand.
TCGTGAGAGAAGGCGTTATCCTTGGATTTCCGACCACCGGCTATCACCGTACGCCGAACGAAATGGCTCAGAGGAGAGCGGCTCGAGAGAGGATCCTCGGTGGGAGAGTGATCTACTGGTTTCGCGAGCAATCTCATCTCGGGCTGACGGCCTACACTGCTGAGTTCGATAAGCCCATCACGACCGACAAACTTCACTGGGGCCCGGCCCGACGGTCCAGCGTAATCGGCGTTGATTTTCAGAGTTCAGGCGAAACTCTAAGTCTGTTCGGAGAGTGGGCTCGCGCTCGGAACGGAGCTTTCGGAGGGATATCTGGGTTGATTCTCGGAGTCGAACACGTCGTAGCCGTATCACTTCTATTTCGGTCAAATCCGAAAATGTTGCTCAGCGGTCACGGGTTAGTAGCTCGTCAGAGCAGTGGTGACGCGAACAATGAGTGGGGTGTGTATTTTGGCCTTCGGGTTAGACCGTCGAACTCCGTTGATCTATCAGCATATTTCGATTTACTCAGGCCTCGTCGGACAGGATCCAGGAGTCCATTTCCGAGTTGGGGACATGAATCATTCCTGCAGGGAGACATTAGTCTGCGAAGATATATCCGGATGTCGGTACGCTATGATTTCGACTCGCGAGTGGACAGCTATCCCACCATCGATGATCACGGGCGAGAATCCCGTGTGCTCGTCGACCGTTCGAAGCGAAACCTCAGGCTTACGTTTGTCTATGAGGTAGGACGGCAGCTCATGATCCGAAGCCGCGCGGAGCTTGTGCAAGTCACTCTTGGCCGTGCATTGTCAAATGAGAGTGGTATGCTGCTTTATCACGAGGTAAAGTTCAGGCCTGACCAACGAACTGCTCTGCAAGCAAGGGTGATCTTTTTTGATACTGACTCATTCGATTCGCGACTGTATGAATTTGAGAGTGACGTGCGCGGAGCTTTTGCCAACCCGGGGCTCTTCGGTCGAGGGAGGCGTTGGTACCTGCTTGTTCGCTACAAAATTACCGGGTTCCTTGAACTTTCCGCGAAGTATGCCGAGACCTATCGCGACGATGTGAAGACAATAGGTTCTGGCGCTGCGGAAATTTTCAGCAACATCAAGAGCCGAGTAAATTTCCAGGTAGACGTGAAATTGTAGTAACGAAGCTGCCCTGCGCGGTTCCGCATTTCTAGTTCTAGTGAGCAGGCGGGGTCACCAGATCGGATTTCGACCTTGTGGGCAAATTGGATTAACCTTTCGCCATCCCCCAGATTCAACCTGGGGCCAGCGGCCGCCAAAATGATTCGTCCGTCTCTCCCTGTGGGCTCGCGCCCCGGGACACGGCGGATCGCACGATCAGGTTGAACTACCAGGGATCGGATTTGATCTGATGGCTGGCTTCGTCATCAAGACCAACACCCCATTGAATACCCTCCTTTGGCCTGCGCGTCGACCATGTCCGTCTCCATACTAATGTCTACAATAAGCGGGATCCCGTAAAGGGGGACTCGGTCGATGTGTTGATAACGCATCTTCATTGAATATCCCTGGATTTTTTGCTATCTTCATGTTGTTTGAGAATAAACATGGTTGAGAATCACTCAGATACGACTGTCATTGTCGGAATGAGCGGTGGCGTGGATTCCTCCGTTGCCGCTGCATTACTGCATGAGCAGGGCTACAGAGTCATCGGTGTGACGATGAAAACGTACACCTTTGACGAGGTGGGCGGAAACATCGGCAACGAAACGAGCTGCTGCGGCCTCGATGCGATCAATGATGCACGGATGGTTTCAGCAAAGCTCAGCATACCGCACTATGTATTGAATTTCACCGAACAATTCCGGCGTGAAGTGATCAATAATTTCGTCGAAGAGTACCTTCATGGCAGAACACCGAACCCGTGTGTTATCTGTAATCGTGAAATTAAGTGGGGGGAACTGATTCACAAGACTGAAGCCCTGGGAGCTGATTTCTTGGCAACAGGGCACTACGCGCGTTTACGATTTGACGAGTCGCGAAACCGATACGTCATTTCGCGGGGTAAGTATGCGAGCAAAGACCAGTCGTATGCGCTGTGGGGGTTGTCGCAGCAAGCCATCAGCAAGACGATTTTTCCGCTAGGTGAGTTAACGAAGCCTGAAGTCCGCAAGATAGCTGAAAAGTTCGGGCTAAAAACTGCAGCGAAGCAGGAGAGTTACGAGATTTGTTTCGTGGCCGATGATAATTACGAGCGCTTCCTCATAGAGCAAGTCCCCGATCTCAGGACAGGGGTTGTCGGTGGCGATCTCGTTTTTGATGGAAAGGTCGTTGGCAAGCATCGCGGGTTTCCGTTCTACACGATTGGTCAGCGCAGGGGAATGGGTGCTTTCGGTGAGCCTGCCTATGTCACGCGGATTGACAGCGAAACCAATACGATCTACGTTGGTCGTGAATCCGACCTGATGCATCGCGGCCTGGTCGCATCAAACGTGAATCTGGTAGCGCTCGAGGAACTTCGTGAACCGCTCCGCGTTACCGCCAAGGTGCGCTACAAGGATACCCTAAGTTTCGCTACCGTGAATCCGGAGGGAGATGGAAAGATTCGTGTTGTTTTCGATGAGCCGAAGCGTGCCATTACCCCAGGACAGTCGGTGGTGTTCTATGACGGTGACGATGTGGTGGGAGGTGCGGTGATTGACACAGTCATTGCGTAGTTATCAAGAGCCCAGAGTGCAGCGCCTAACAGAACCTATATTGAAAGAGTAAGGTAAGGAGTAAGCAGGGAAAGTGCGGTGAGTTGGATAAAGGAAAACCTCCTCGTCGTAAGTTAAATTCGGGAAATCACGATTCCCATTAACGGTCCCGCAAAGCGGGACGACGATCAAGGAGGTTTTCCATGGCAAAGGTAGAAAAGGAATTTGCGAAAGGCAAGCCCATCTATGTGGGCATGGATGTCCACAAGCGGGAATGGGTGGTGACCGTTCTTTGTCAAGGAGAGGAGCTGTACCACGCCACTGTCGTGCCGGATCCCGCCGCGTTGGTTCGGGTACTCAAGCGCTTCCAGGCCAGTGAAGTCCATACGGTGTATGAGGCGGGCCCCACCGGGTATGGGCTGCACGATGCGTTGACAGAGGCAGGGTTTGACTCGATGGTGACTCCCCCGTCGTTAGTGCCTCACGTTGGGGGTCGTGTGAAGACCGACCGCCGGGACAGTCGCAAACTTGCGTCGATGCTCGCCGGAGGCTTTTTGAGACGCATCCACGTTTTAAGGCCAGAGGAACGAGCACACCGGCAGTTGTTAAGAACGCGAAATCAAATCGAGCGGCATCGCCGACAGACGCAAAATCAGATTAAGTCCTTGCTGCTGTTTCACGGTAAGCGAGCCCCGGGGAGACTGAAGGAACGGTGGAGTGAAGCGCATGTGGACTGGATGGAAACGCTGGTCTGGGATCACCCGGCCCTGAAGACCAGTCTGGACGCGATGCTTCGGATGTATCGCCAGCTGACGGAGCAGTACAAGCAACTCACGCACCAGTTGGAGCAACTGGCGCTGACGGACAAGTATCGAGAGCGCGCTACTCTTCTCGCCCAGATTCCGGGCATCGGCATTTTCACGGCGATGGCGATCCTGGTGGAACTGCAGAACATCGAGCGCTTCCGGCGGGCTGATCAGCTGGCAAGCTATCTTGGTCTTACGCCCAGCCAGCACTCCAGCGGTGAACGCATCCGGATGGGGCACATCACCCGGTGTGGAAACTACCAGGTGCGCACACGACTCGTCGAGAGCAGCTGGACGTTGATCCGTTATGACGCAGGAGCGAAGGCAACGTATGAACGGATCAAGCATCAAACGGGCAGCGGACGAAAGGCTATCACGGCTATCGCCCGCAGGCTGGCGTTGCGTATAAGACGAGTGCTGTTAGACAAGGTGCCGTACCGACTGAGTGACGGTGGCCATTTAGCAACGGGCAGAGACAAGAAACGAGAAGCAAAGCGTTTTGTCCTCCGAAGAGTCTGACACCAAGGACCGATCTTAGAACCGCCAGACCATGGGTTTGCGCGCCGTGGTTCCGCCTTCAGCGGAAACCTCGATAACAGAAGATGGCTGGCAGCTGTTGTGTCGCACAGAGTTAATGTTGACCTCCATAGAGAGGATCACGAATAGGAGCTTGGTCACAATGGTGTGAACTGTCTTGACGAGAGAGGTCTTATCGACTACTTGACTTTCAATATAGGAG
>JBHHZW010000252.1:0-4193 GCA_046758305.1 Bacteroidota bacterium
AGTAGTTGAGTTTTGGGAAAGTAGAATGCCCGCTTTTTCCCTTTTTTGTCCCCCTAAAAGCGGGTCTCGCGCAGACAGAAGCTGATAACTCAGCGACAGAAAAGGCGTGGACAATGCGTGGGACGTTTGATCTGATTCTTGGGGAACCGACCAGATACAAGTGAAGCCGGCGTCGAACCCACGGCTGCAGCCGACGCGGTACCCGCGCAGCTGAGACGAGGTTTAGATGGCTCGGGGGACTAAGGGCGATGAAAATTAGACGGCGGAGAAGACGGCTGACCCGTCAGCAACGCGAAGCAAAGCTAAAAGAATGGGAGAGGCGTGCTCGCCAACTTCAACTCGGGCCGATCAAGGTGCCTTGGCAGGAAATTCCAGATCTGGATGCCGAAACCATAGCCTTGGAACCCAGCGCTTTCGCCCAAGCCGTAAAGACGCTTACTAACCAGGGGGCCAAGTTCTGGCACCTTGGCCCCCTCGACTGCCTTTGCGGACGCCTCGAACACAACATCGAAGACTGAGAGCCCTCGTATACTTCTCCTACAATGGAATGCAATGAAATGAGGTCAAAGTACAGTTTCCTTCCGATTCAAAGTCAAGGGGATACGCTGCAAGAAACTGCGGTTTTTGCGGCATTAGACAGTTCTGTCTAATTGTAGTTAGCCAGGCCTAGAACGAAGGTGCACATTCTTCTCACAGATGAAACAAACCGTAGCCCTAGCCACATGGCGAAGTTCTTCGTTTATGGCGGCCTATTGTTCCCTGCTGATGCACTAAGTGTTTTGCACAACGAGATCGAAGCAATACGTAGAGAGGCTGGATACCAGCCCGGCGATGAATTCAAGTTTGACACTCATGCACGTCCTGAGCAGGTAAGCGTTGAAGCCGCCACTGAGGCGAAGCGCAAAGTCATAGACTTGTGTAGTGGCTGTGGCTGTAAGTTCATCGTTCACGTCATCTTACACGAGATCATTGCGAACCAAGATTCCGATCAACAAGTCCAGTGGGCTGCAGACTATGTGATAGGCGGGTTCAACCGGTACTTGGCTGAAGTCAACGATGACGGAATCTGCATCGTCGATAATCTGCCAAACCGATCTGAGTTTAGGTACCTCTCGGACAAGTTTGCCCACGGCCTGAGACTTGATGCGGGCACAACGGTAGCCCTGGATCGGATCAAATTGTTTGGGTCCACCTGCCTCGGCGCATCGCACGCGAATTCTGCCATGGACATAGTGCTAGGCAGCTTTCGCTATTGCATCAACAGTCCTAGGAACCTTGAAGCTGCCCGCGAGATGCTAAAACAGGTGGTACGTTTGATGTGGCACATGAGAAGCGGCGACCGAGTTTCAGTTCGCGGTAGAGGTCTGATCTTAAGACCGGAGATAGCAGACATCCGTGTGGACGAATACAAAAGAGAGTATGAGGAGTTGATCGAACACCTAAAGAGCCTGTTTCCGGGTGAGGGTTCTGAATCTGAGGCTAGCTAACATGCCGCTGCAGCCCCCCGCGGGCGCGGTGGCTTGCACTAGGCTGAGGCCCGCACTCGCCCGCCGCGGCTGAGCGCCGGTATGGTCAGCAGGTTCGCTACATAAAAGGATATTTCTCTATGGTCGAAGTTTGGCATTCGCACTTTAGCCCCAAGCATTTTCTCGCCAAGATCAGCATCGACAGTCTTCTGGAACGTAACGAAGCCTATAATGAGAGTAAGCTTGAAGCCCTCGGTCAACCCTGCATCCTTTGCGGCAGTACGCAGGGACCTGGGTTGCTGCTTAATGATAAATCATATTTATGTAGGCGTTGTTTTGCTGAGATATCTACAATTGCGTACCCCGAACAATACGAAGGACTACGCAGAGAATATATCAGATCTCAGGAAGCAAGACGGCAAGCACGTAAGGCCTTTATTGAGAACTGCTCGTATCGTAAAACTGCGAATTTGATTCCAAAAATAGGGTGGGCCTCTCTCATTCTTCTCTTCCTTAGTTTTGCCTTCATAGTTGTTCCGATTTCATCGTTTCTCATTTACTATGTTGCAAGAACAAAACATCAAGAGCAGCTATCCCAATGGGACTCTACATATCCTCCACCAGCAGAGCCTCATTTAAGACATTTTCATGATCCCAGGGCCGAACTTACTCAGCGTGATCGAATGATGCTAAAGGTTTTCAACAACTGGCCTGGTTACCCCCCATTTTGGGGTTACTTGCGCCACGTTGTTATGGACCGAGATGGATCCAGATGTCAGGTTTCAGGCTGTCCTTCAAGAGTCGAACTCCATATTCATCATAAAGTTCCTGCTTCTCAAGGCGGCGAACACATTCCAACAAATTTACTGACATTATGCGCTTTTCATCACGCATTAGAGCCAGAGGAAGGCCACGGAAGGATTTGGGGTGAGATCAAAACACGATATTTTACCATGGTCCGTGCTCACAAAAGACGAAATCCTACGTCCCCGGGATACCACTATGTCCGTGCCCATGTGAGGCGTTTAGAACTCTTGAGCAAATCCGAATTATCTGAAATCATGGATTTCTACGGCCTTTCGTGCCCCTCTTGCGGAAGTGGAAAGTTAAGCACGACTATAAATAAGCAAGACCAACAAGTCACGGTCAGGTGTTTAGAGTGCTCAACGCATTGGATGGGTCCGAGGAAATTAGCTGAGGAGACTGGTCCGAGACTGGCTGAGGTTTTGACTGTTACAAGAAATGTAGGCCAGTGGAAGCCTCGGTGGGATATGCTGGAAACGCGTGCCGATTCAACATTTCGATTACTGAAGAAGGCGGAATCACAAAGCACGAAAAAGAAAAGAACGGTTAAGTCGAAAGAATCTCGAGCTCCACAATGTCCAAAATGTGGAAGTCCTATGCGACTCATTAGGCCAAGAATGGGGCAACATTGGAAAGCGTTTTGGGGGTGTAGAAGGTATCAAACAAGTGGCTGTAATGGGAGGAAGGAACTCTGAACAAAAGCAGTGAACGACATGGCTGCTAACAATTCGCTGGAGTCGGACTGCGAATCAGCTTCGCTGTTCGCAGCCGCTCAGCTCAGTCGTTAGAAAAATGGGACAGTCCCATTTTCTCCTAGGTATTGGTCACACTCACTGCGGATATTCTCATTGAGGATTCCTTTCGTCAAGGGCTGAAGCGCATTACTGAGCACCTCGCAGACGACGATATCTCCCTGGACCTGTACAACTGGACTCAGATTTAGCAAGCCGCTCTGAACAGCGGGTGAGCCCTGTAGTGCATACTCTGCCCATTCGTGGAAGTCTACTTGTGCTTCCATTGTGATCTAGCTCACCCTCGCGGGCATAAAGCAAAAAGCGCATCGGCGGAATTGGAGGGCTTCCTTCCTACGATAACAGACCTGCTCAACGCGTAGGCCCATTCCACTCGCTCAGAACTGGAGCTGACCCGGAAAAGGTCTGCCATCCCAGTAGTAATTCTCTTCACGAGAGTACTGTTCGCCCTCGACGCTGGCTCCTACTTTGGGGGACGCCGCTTCCAATTTTTCATCCCGGAGCTGCCTTGCTCTTGCCCGAACCTCGTTCTTGTTCAGATTCGACGCCTCCCATTGTAATCCGTCTACGAGCACGGTGACCACAATAGTCCTTTTGCCATCAGCGGATTTCACCGAGCCGCCTGCGACTGTCCACACATCAGCGGTTGTTGCTTTTTGCTCGTCGTCCCACCTTACGATCTTCATCTGCTCAACCCCAATACCTCCCTGGCCTAGCTACGAAAACATCCTTCTTTAAGTGGTTTGATTTTCACGTGCTACTTGCGTCTGCGCTTGCGGGTCCGGTGCTTGGCCTCGGTGGCGATCCGATCGGCCTCCGCCTGCGACAGAGCACCCGGCTGCCGCTTGAGGACCTGGAGCAACTGCAAGCGGGCCGCCCGCTCCATCTGTTCGAGCCGTTCGACGGGCACCACGGCGGCCATCGGTTTCCCCTTCCGTTCAATAATGAACTGGTCGCTCCGGAGGGCCACGCGATTCAGGATGTCGCCGAGCCGTTGACGAATCTCGAGAGTCGAAATCTTCTCGGTCATTTCTCGTATCAACCTCCGCAACTATCATAGTTCATAGACATGAGGCAGTCAAGGGGCAACGACCTACTCCCACACCCCGTTCCCAAAAGGGAAAGGGGTCAAGTCTGCTCTTGACTCATGTTGGGTTTAACACGAACGACT
>JBHHZW010000253.1:0-4189 GCA_046758305.1 Bacteroidota bacterium
GAGAACGTCGACGATGCTTTGTTCGGTATCGCACGATGCTACCGGAAGAATAAGCAACATGAGAAAGCGATTGACACCTACGAGGACTTCCTGAGGCAGTATCCGGCAAGCGAGTTGACCGGAGAAGCGCACCGCCAATTAGAAATCATCGCCAACTTCGAGCTGAAGGATATGGACATTGGCCTGGAGAAGCTCGCCCTCCTCATCGGCGGCGTGCTGAGTCAAGAATCCGATGGCGAACTATCCTTCCAACTTGCCCAAATCTACTTTCACGATCTCAAGGACTATCTCGCTGCCGCTCACCAATATATGAACGCCATCAATCTTGGTCTCGATGAAGAAGCGTCTGTAGATGCGCATTATTTTCGGGCTCGCGCCTTCCATCTCCTCTCGTCGAAAAACGACGCAGACGCCCCGAAGAGGTCGGGGCTTGCCGATTCTGCTCTTGTGTACTACAAAGCATTCCTCAAACTGTATCCCACCAGCAAGTGGAGCGAGGACGCATCGTATGCCCGCTTTCTCCTCGCCATTCGTGTGAAGTCCTCGGAAGAGGCTCTGAAGATTGCCGAGCAATTTCTCGCTCTCTACGAGACCTCGCGATACGCTGACGATCTGCTCAACGGGCTTGCGGAGAAGGCTCTGGAGCGGGGGGACTCTCCGCTCGCTATTCGCCTCAGTCAACGGGTCCTGTCCGAATACGGAAAGACTGACGGCACGAGCCGAGCCATGTCGCAGCTCGCCTCTGGCTATTTGAAATCTGGAAAGCCCGACTCCACAGCTCAGGTCCTGTCGCAGTATGTTCAGCGCTACCCCAAGGACCGTGACGTAGCCAGTGCGCTGTTTACACTCGCGACCTTATACGCAGATTCAAACCGCGCAGCTGAGGCGATCCCCCTCTATCAAACTCTCCAGGAAAAGTACTTCTACACTTCCTTTGCGAGGAATGCTCGAATTGCGCTTGGCGACGCGTACCTCGCTGCCGGTCGATACGATGACGCGCAGGAGCACTTCGCTTCGCTCTTCGCTGAAGTTTCAAGGAATCCGCTGGCCTCAACGGACGAGCGCCCTGCGTACTTGTACCGATTGGCTATGGCGTTGCTGAAGAAAGGTGATAAACAGAACGCAAGAAAACATTTTCTCCAGTACCTGAGCTTGGACCGCACGAGCCGGACCGCAGGCGAAGTCTATTTTGCTCTGGGAACAATTGCGCACGTTGAGGGAAATGCCCAGCTCGCGACCACCTTCTTCAAGCAGGCAAGCGCCCTGACCGGTGAAGCGCGGGCAGCGCGAGAAACCGCGGAATTGCTGTTCAAGAATGGCCAGTATCGAGACGCGATCGTGGAGTTTTCTTCCCTCGCAGCCTCCGCGAAAGATTCCTCCGAAAAGCGGTACTACGAGTCCCGAATCATCGTCTCCTCCCTCCGGTCCGACGACATGACGGAAGCTCGGAAACGAATCACCGCGTTTCAGAACTTGTATAAAGACGCGGAGGTCGAACTCGCCGAATTCCTCTACGAAACGGGCGCGCTTCAGTTTCGAAATCGTGATTACGCGAACGCACAGAAGACATTCGAACAGATTCTGAAGGACTACAAGGGAACTCGGTTATTACCCTGGGCGCACTATTGGCTCGGAAAAATTCTCGAGACCACCCAAGAAGTTTCAGAGGCCACAAAGAAGTTTAATGAGATCATCAAAAAGTTTCCTGCGTCTGACGTGATTCCTAGCGTCCACCTGTCGCTCGGGAACATTTCCTACAATGCGGAACAGTATGACGAGGCAGCGAAGCACTTCTCCTTCGTCCTCGAGAACGCGGAAGCGGCACCTGAGCTTGTGTACTACGCGATGAACAACTTGATCCTCGCGTATGAGGAAGTCGGAGTGTACGATGCAGCCCTCAACCTCGCGCGTCAGTTCATTGAACGCTATCCAAATGATGAAAGCATCATCGACAAGAGAGTGAAGATCGGCGTTCTCTACGAGCGTCTTGGCTATCACGACCAAGCCATCGTCCACCTCCAGAGTTTGCTGAACGTCGCGGACAGCGACCTGGAGGCCGAAATTCGTTACTACATCGGGGAATCCTACTATGCGAAGTCAGACTATCAGCAGGCAATTCTGGAATTCCTCAAAGTCCCCTACCTTGTCACGAAGAGAACACGAATCGACTGGACGGCCAATGCATTTTACATGGTGGGGCAGTCGTACGAGAAGATGAGCAAGTACGACCTCGCCATCAACATGTACCAGCAGATCATCGACCGGCCGGGCATCGACATGACATTCAAGGCCGCAGCGCAGAAAGAGATCGACCGCGTGCGAAGCCTGACGAAAACAGGATCAGAACCATGACCGATGGGGAAGCCCCGACGGCCTTGGAGAGGGTATTTCCGACGATGTTTGAAACCGAGATCAACCACATTATCCACGTCCTCACGGCCAAGTCCATCGGGGAAGGCGAAAGCATTCTCCTGAAACAGCTGATGCGTGGACCGCAGAGTGAAGTACCGCGCTGCATCAAGACGTACTTTCGGTCGGAGGTGGAACGTTGGCTCACTAAAGAGCGCAAGAGCTTTCCGAAGTCGACACGATTCAATTATTTCCTCCCGGAAGTCCAGAGCCTGCTCCAGCAGATGGACACACTTCTCATCTACAATTATCGATTCGACCACGCCGATTTCTCATCGATTCTCGACGATGCGGTGCACATGCAATTTAACTACCTCTGCCGACCGCAATGGACTCTGCTTCGTTTTGTCTTCGACAAGGTCAGTCACACGCCCACGAAGGAGATCATCTTCAAGCTCGGGTATTTTTCCGACTACCGGTATTACAGTGACATCATCAAACGTTACCTCACCGATAAGGGTCTTGTGGAGATGAACATCGAAGAATTTCGCAATCTCCTGATCAAGATCGACGAACAGGTGCTGAAGCGCCACACGAACACCGAGCTCGCTGAGCTCACGAAACCGATTTTTCAATTTGTCAACATCGGAGATTATTCGCCCGAGTCGCTCGTCCCAATCGATGCGTTGACCGTCTTTTACGATGACAAAGCAATGACGGAGATCAAGGAGCATCTGGAAGAGGAGCGGGACCGTCGCAGCCTCCGTCACCTCACCATGAAACAGCTCGCCGCGCTGATCAGTGATGTGCGCGGCACGAGTGAAGTCGGCGAAGCAGCGGCAGAACAGGCCCGCCTGACCGCCGCAGGCGGGCAGGAAGTCGTGCTTCCCGAGCCTCCTTTGCCTGCGAAGACACCGCAGCGACCGTCCGTCCCCTCGACGTATGAGTACGATGAATATTTTGAGCATAAGCCGCCGTCTGGAGTCCCGGAAGCACAGCCGAAGACACCTCAGCCGATACAGCGGGAAGCCAAGCCCAAGCTACCACAGACGATCTCGGCGGATGCGATCGACCTCCGTGTGCTGATTGACGACAAAAAGCGAAAAAGGTTCCTGAAAAGGATTTTCAAAAAGGACGAGGCTCACTTCAACACAACCATCGACACGCTCAACGCCATGACGTCGTGGAAGGAGGCATCGGTGTTCATCGATGAGATCTTTATCATGAACGACGTGGACCCTTTTTCGAAGGAAGCGATCCGCTTCACGAATCTCATCTACAGCCGATTCTTTCCCACCGGCACAGAATCTGAAAAGCCACCACCCATCCCACCATCTGAAGATGAGTAGTGTCTGCTTTTAGTGATTCGTCTCTGTGAACCCCCGCCCGCCTACACTCATGGCATCGCGCGGCGGGCAGGTCTGCGATCTCTGTGGTAAAAAAATCAAAAAGAGAAGCCACGGATCCGCCCGCCACGCGATCGCTCGTAAGTCGGCGAGCGGGGAGCACGGAGGACAGGGAGACCTATCGGATGCACTTCATTGACTTTGTGACGATTCAGGTGAAAGCGGGTAGAGGTGGCAACGGCTGTGTGAGTTTTCGACGTGAAAAATACGTACCAAAGGGTGGTCCCGACGGCGGCAATGGCGGCGACGGAGGAAACATCATCATTCGCGCTGACCGACATCTAAACACACTGCTCGATTTTCGATACAGGAGACACTACGAGGCAGAACTTGGGAGACACGGTCAGGGATCGAACAGGACCGGAAAGTCCGGCAGCAGTGAAATCCTGAAGGTTCCGTGTGGCACGATCGCCCGGGATGGAAGGACGCGGGAA
>JBHHZW010000254.1:0-4182 GCA_046758305.1 Bacteroidota bacterium
AAGCACGGAAGATCCCGAACGTCAAGATGTTCTTTGGGGACAAGTACGGGGAGGTCGTCCGCGTCGTCTTTGTCGATGAACGATTCAGCGTCGAGTTTTGTGGCGGGACCCACGTAAAGAACACCCAAGAAATAGGCTTATTCAAGGTCGTCTCCGAGTCCAGCATCGGAAGCGGCATGCGCAGGATCGAGGCCGTTACAGGCGATGGCGTCGCACAGTACATCGAAGAACGATTGCAAAAAATCGGCAAACTCGATCAGCAGCTTGCTCGGCTTATCGAAGAAAAAGAATCGCTGGAAAAAGAGCTGACCAAGTTCAAGCAGATCCAACCCACGGCCCGTCCATCCCTCGGAACCATTTCTCTCGATTCAAAACACCCGAACGTGGAAGCGCTCGACAAAGTCGAAGAGGCACTTCGACAACGGGAAGAGTTCCTTCAGAAAGTCAGCGGTGAAACGCAACACTTGAAGAAGGACCTGGGAAGATACCGCGTGCAAGAAGCTGGTTATCGGATCGATTCGCTTATCAGCAGCGCATCGGCCATCAACGGATTTAAGGTAGTCTCCGCCAAAACTGATGTTGGCAATATGGAGGAACTCAAGAGTCTCGGGGATACGCTGCGCACGAAACTCGGAAGCGGTGTGGGAGTACTTGCGGCTGTCGTAGAGGGCAAGGTTGCGTTCGTTTGCGTCGTTACCGATGACCTGATCGAAAAGAAAAACCTACAGGCGGGCAAGATCGTTAGTGAGCTTGCGCAACGCGTCGGTGGCGCGGGCGGCGGGCGTCCCCACCTAGCAACGGCAGGCGGCAAGGATGTGCAGAATTTGGACGCTGCCCTCGAGAACACCGTCTCTGTCGTGAAATCGTTCTTGAAACGTTAATCTTGCCGCTGGGAGGGGTTTCCCCCGAAGGGGTCCCTTCGGGGCGAGTCTCGATCAATCGAGCCTTGCTTGTACTAGATCCTGTACTTCGACCATCCTGACTCCGTCGGGATGCTCGGCACCACGGAGCAATCGTCATGGCTCACTCGCCCCGCACACTAGTTGATCGTCAAAATTACGTTCAGGGCCAACTCATCGACAGTGCCGAAACCAAAAAGAAGATAGCGGAAGCTTGTACGCCCTCCATCTTGAAAGCCGCGGACGTCATGATCAATGCGTTCCAGAACAAGAAAAAGGTGCTCCTCTGCGGCAACGGAGGGAGTGCAGCCGACTCCCAGCACATCGCGACCGAATTGGTGGTCCGTTTGAATCAGAAGGAACGGCCCGCCCTCCCTGCTATCGCATTGACAACGGACACCTCCAATCTCACCGCCGGTGCCAACGACCTCGGCTTCGACCGTGTCTTCGCCCGGTCTGTCGAAGCGCTCGGCGAAGAAGGAGACGTGCTCATCGCCCTGAGCACGAGTGGAAACTCACAGAACGTCAACAACGCGATCCGAAAAGCAAAGGAGAAGGGCATGCAAGTGATCGGCTTGCTTGGCAAGGGCGGCGGTCGGTCGAAAGAGCTCGGTGACATCGCCATCATCGTCACCTCTGAAGACACGCAGCGGATTCAAGAAGGTCATATCACGATCGGCCACATCCTCTGCGGGCTGATCGAACAGGAACTGTTTGGTTGAGAATGGTTCGCGCCGGACGGACAGAATTTCTCATCCCGCTTCTCACGGTCCTCTCCGATATACTCGCCATAGAATTTTCGTTCCTTGCATCGTACTGGCTTCGATTCGAATCGCCGCTGACAAACCTGATCGAGGTAACACTTGGGGTCCCTCTGCTAAAGGCATATCTCTATGGCTCGTTTGTGGTCATCCCCATTTGGCTTCTTCTCTTCAAGACACGCGATTTGTACGGTTCCCGCCGCAACGTCTACATCACGGACGAATTTTTTGCGATCGTGAGACTTGTCAGTCTGGGCATGCTCATCGTTATGAGCGCAGCCTTCTTCTACAGGGCGTTCTCCTACTCCCGGCTCGTCTTTGGACTTATCTGGATCATTTCCATTTTCTCGATCTCCTTCGGTAGGTTCCTCCTCATTGAGTTGGAAAAATTCATCTACAGGAAGGGTAAGGACCTTCGGGAGGTCGTCATCGTCGGCGCCACGCCGACTGCCAACACCGTGTACCGCAACGTGCAGCGGCATCCGTATTTCGGCTATCATGTTGTCGGTTACTTCTCTGACCACCCCAGCGAAGCAGGATCACCGCTTGCGGGGGCCTCACATCTCGGGAGACTCGATGAGGTGGCGGCCCATCTCGAGCGGCACAGCATTGACCTGGCCCTGATCGCGTTAACTTCCGAAGAGCATCCACGGCTGTACGAAATCATTCGCGACAGCGAGGGATTGAACGTGGAGTTTATGATGGTACCAGACCTGCTGGAAATGATGACGAGCCGGGTACGCCTGAAGGAAATGGAAGGCATCCCGTTTCTGCGAATCAAAGATATCCCGATGACTGCGTGGAACCGAATCACCAAACGGACGTTTGACGTAGTGGTCTCGGTGCTCGTCCTTGTGGTCACTTCCCCGCTCATTCTCCTCAGCGCAGTGCTCACCAAGCTCACATCGAAGGGACCTGTCTTCTACAAGCAGGATCGCGTCGGCCTGGACGGACAGACATTCCAGGTGATAAAATTTCGGACGATGCGAGTCGATGCCGAATCGGAAACCGGGCCTGTTTGGGCAAGGAAAAAAGACCCGCGTGTCACGGGAATTGGGAGGTTTCTGCGTCGGCTCAGTATCGACGAGCTTCCTCAGCTCATCAACGTGCTGAAAGGGCAAATGAGTATCGTAGGACCTCGGCCGGAGAGACCGCTTTTCGTCCAACAATTCAAGGACCAAATACCGAAGTATCTCGACCGTCACCGAGTGAAGACTGGCATAACCGGCTGGGCGCAGGTCAACGGCCTTCGGGGGAACACGCCCATCGATGAGCGGACGAAGTACGATGTCTATTATGTCGAGAATTGGTCACTGGTATTTGACATCAAGATCATCCTCAAGACGATCAAGGAAGTGCTGTTGTCAAGAGAGGCTTATTGAGTTGTGTTGTTTATGTCGATTTTGGACTCAGCTCAAAGCCATATCGGTAACTGCCGAACGCGCTTCCATGCTCTCAACAATGTGCTCCTTCACCTTGCGCATCTCGTCAATGGTGAGCAGTGGTTAATCATCGAAGTTGCCTCGCTTCACGCGGCCACTTTTTGTTTCTGGCTCGAGGTCGTTGGCACCGGCAGGACCGGTTTGACTCTGATCTATCGTTTGCGGAGCTTTCGCCGGAGGTTGGTCATTTGGGTTCACAAGACTAATCAGCGTTTGATCAGGCCGCGGTGTGAGTGACTCGTCTTTGGTCAACACCACAAGGTCACCAGACTCGGTGATCAGAAACAGGGGAATCGCGGAGCCACCGTAGATCTCCTGAAGGGCGTCATAGTCAAACTGCTGTGTTAGGCTGGTTGTCTTAATCACTGCACCCGCAGCGAATCGGTCGGTTAGATATGCGTAGGTTACCTGCGGACCGAACAAAAGACGACCGCGCAGGTGTTTAGGAATCGTCTCTTTGCTCTCTGAAGGGAGCTGGTAAACCTCTGCGCGGCCGAAAACCTCGGCGAAATGCAAGACACCCAAGGAGTTGACTTCATCGTTAGAGGTCATACCGAGCAAGCGACCGATCCCATCCAGTTTGATCTCATCCACGATATACTCCGACAGGATACTTCCGTAGTAGGTCTGCAGTCCAGACTTACGAGCAGCAGAGAGGTTAGCCCAATTGGTGTCCACCAGCAACACGGCATAGCCTTCTGCCTGAAGCGCACCAGCGATGGCCCGCGCCCAAGAGTGGGCGCCGACGATCAGGGCTCCCTGAGGGTTCGGCTGGGCCACCCGTAGCCATCGCGCCAGAGGGGAGGCCGTTAATCCATTGATGGCTATGGTGCCGACGATAACCATAAAGGTCAGCGGTACCAAAAGCTCCGCCCCGGGGTGACCAGCTTCTGCCAGGCGCAGCGCAAAAATGGAGGCGACGGCTGCCGCGACGATTCCCCGGGGAGCTCTCCACGAGAGGAACGGTCGCGAGGCACTAGCCACCGGACATGAGCTCAGCGCTGGCGAGCACCTCACTACGGCAGCGGTCTGCTACCATTTCGGTAAGTGTATGTTTGTAGATGACATAAACCAACTGCG
>JBHHZW010000255.1:0-4179 GCA_046758305.1 Bacteroidota bacterium
CCTTCGCAACAACGACGGATACCATGTTTATAGACACGAGTCCCCCACCGGGCGACGTATCTTACTACGTGCTACGCGCGCAAGACATTCATGACAATCTCAGTCCTAAGAGCAACGAGGTTGCAATAACACTTACCGGGATAGTGGCACGAGGAGCAGAGATGCCAACAGAATACGCCCTTCATCAGAACGATCCGAACCCGTTTAATCCATTTACAACCATTCAATTTGATCTGTCCCGCCCGGGCAAGGTTACCCTCACGGTGTTCGGTACGATGGGAGAAGAGGTAGAGACATTGGTGAATCAGGAACTTTCTGCCGGGCGATATCGAGTAACGTGGCCCGCGACGAATGTGGCAAGCGGCGTGTATTTCTATCGTCTTCAGGCAGGTGAGTTTGTGGAGACGAAGAAGATGATCATACTGAGGTAAGCGATCAATTTTGACAACACACACATCAACAGGGGGCTCATCAATGGGCGCCCTTTTTATGTTATGCACATCGAAGTGCCTCCCAGCATATATGAGGCACACGCATCTGGCTGTGCTGACACGGTCGGGACGAGGCCCAGGGGGTGATCCGCCAGTACACAAGAACTGCGCGTGAACCTTGCCACCCTGCTAGCCCTTATTGGTATCCCTTTCGTAATTCTTCTTCTCGCTGGTGCCCCCTACGTTCCGACACGAGAGCAAGGTGAGTGATGGAGCAACCCATCGTCACTGAGGTCTCCGCCGACCCCTGGGCAGTGGGAGCGTTTGTCTTCAACCCTCTCCTTGTTAGGGAAAACAGACCTTCCCGAGGACGACCTTGCGACTTGCCCCAGTAACGCGAGGAAGATTGGCGGGATTTCCGGAAACGGCTTCGTTGGCTAGGATCGCAAAACAGAGAGCCTCCTTCGCATCGGAGGACAGACCAAATTCATCGACTGTACGCACGTGAACGCCACCAAAATACTTACGCAGTGATTCCATGAGAACTTTATTGCGGACGCCGCCTCCGCTGACAATGAGCTCTTCCAAGGGAGTCTGAGCTTCCACAAAGCGGCGATAGTTTTCATACACAGCAAGAGCGGTGAAATCCGTCACGGTGGCAAGAACATCAAGCGGATCCAGTTCCCGGGCGAGGTTCATCACCTCCCGAACATAGCGGTTGCCGAATTCCTCCCGGCCGGTCGATTTCGGTGGTCTTCTCTGCAGAAAGGGATGACATGCCAGAGATCGCAGTAAATCGGGACGTAGCACTCCTCGCTTGGCGTACCGGCCGTACTTGTCGTACATCTGGCCAAAGTAAAATCGAGTTAGACCGTCGACCACCATATTGCCCGGACCCGTGTCGAAGGCGATGACATCATCGATCTCGCACTTTTTCGGAAGAACCGTAAGGTTCGCGATGCCTCCGATGTTCAGCAACCCCCGATTGATCTTCGCGGATCGAAATGCAAGATAATCGAAATACGGTACGAGGGGAGCGCCCTCACCACCCAGTGCAATGTCAGCGACGCGAAAGTCGCCCACCGTGATGATACCCGTCAAGGCCGCCACTACGGCAGGATCGCCGATCTGCAGCGTTCCACGGACTGATATTCCGAACATGGGGTTGGGTTCCGGTAGATGACATACCGTCTGCCCGTGAGATCCAATCAGGTCTACGTCGGAGGTTTTCTTTCGTGCAGCGCGCACCACTTTCTTGACTGCATCTGCGTAGAACTGTCCGAGTAGGATGTTCAATCGTGTAAGTTCATAGAGGTTGCAAGTGTTCTGGTCCGAATTCTTCAGGATCAGACCTTTAAGTTCCGTGGGATACGGAAAACTTCGAAACGCCAACAATCGAAATCGGCACTTCGTGCCACTGCCTTCGATTTCAGCAATCACGGCGTCGACGCCGTCTAACGACGTGCCGGACATCAATCCGATCACCATCTTGACCCTCTTTCTCACTCGCACGGCTAGTTCCTTCACGCAACCTCCGAAGCCTTCGATCCATCAACAAGCATTGATATTGTTCCGCGACCACATATATTGTCCAATCTGATGGCTGTAATAAGACCGGACGATCATTTGCTCGGCGCACACACGTCCATCGCCGGCGGTCTTTACGCGGCTCTTGCGCGAGGCATGAAAGTTGGGTGTAGAACCATCCAGATCTTCACCAAAAACAACAACGAGTGGAAGAGCAAGCCGCTGAAGTCTACGGACATCGAAACCTACAAAATCCTTCGGCAGGAATCAAGAATTCACCCCATCGTTGCCCATGGCTCCTATCTTATCAACCTCTGTGCGACCGACAAACGAATCCTTCAAAAATCTCCGGCTGCTTTCAAGCTGGAGCTCGATCGCTGTGAGGTGCTTGGAATACCCAATCTCGTGTCTCATCCGGGGGCACACCTTGGCGTGGGACTCGAAGAAGGGATTAAGCGAATCGCAGAATCCTTAAACCTCGTTCATGACCAGACGAATGGGTACCGCGTGAGCAGCACGATCGAGTGCACCGCAGGTCAAGGAACCAACATCGGGTATCGCGTCGAACACCCGGGCGTGATCATCGATTTGGTCGAGGACAAAACGCGCATGGCGGTGTGTCTTGATACCTGTCATCTGTACGCCGCCGGGTACAAAATCAACACGGAAAAAGGGTACGAATGGACGTTCCAAGAATTTGACGACATCGTCGGCATCCACAGACTCTCACTGTTTCACTTCAACGACTCGAAACGGGAGCTGGGCTCACGAGTCGACCGCCATGAGCACATCGGCAAGGGAAGGATTGGCTCAGTCGGATTCTGGCTGCTCATGAACGACCCTCGATTTGTTCGAGTCCCCAAAATTCTCGAGACCTATAAAGGTCAGGATTTCAAAGAAGATGTCGTAAACCTCCGCAGGCTACGAAGTTACGTGGGTCTAAGCAAAAAGAAACTTCCCAGGCGAAAAACTTGACGCCGACGTTCCTTTGCGTTATATTCATCATAGGCTCAGAAGCCGCCGTCCGGACAATCGGCACGCCAGGACGCCGTTTTCAGAGGAGGTGTGGTTATGGCCGAAGAACAGGTTGTCACGCTTCAGGAAACTCTCGCCGCTCGAACAAAAGAGGGTACGCTCTACGAGGTACTCCCGAACGGTTGGGTGCACTGCTATGCGTGCGGGCACAACTGTAAAATCCCACCAGGCAAAGATGGAATCTGCCGCGTTCGCTTCAATCAGGAGGGGAAGCTTCTTGTCCCGTGGGGATACTTTGGTGCACTTCAATTGGACCCCGTTGAGAAAAAGCCGTTTTTCCACGCGTTCCCTGGCGCACTCGCGATGAGTTTTGGAATGTTGGGATGTGATTACCACTGCGGCTACTGTCAAAATTGGGTAACCTCTCAGGCGCTGCGCGACCCCGTTGCGGGCGCTCCACCGCAGGATCTGCCACCTAAAGACTTCGTAAACCTTGCGTTGCGCCACCAGGCGAAAATTGTCACTAGCACATACAACGAGCCCCTGATCACAAGCGAGTGGGCTGTCGATATCTTCAAGGTGGCACGGAGCCGTGGTCTGGTGACGTCATACGTCTCGAACGGCAACGCGACACCGGGTGTGCTCGACTACATCCGTCCGTGGGTCGATCTGTACAAAGTTGACCTGAAGGGGTTCAACGACAAGAGCTACCGGAAGCTCGGTGGTGTACTCAAACACGTGCTTAGCACAATCAAGATGCTCAAAGAACGGAGTTTCTGGTTCGAAGTTCTCACGCTTATCGTTCCCGGATTCAACGACACGGACGATGAACTAAAATCGATCGCCCAGTTTCTGGTCTCCGTGGATCCAGACATCCCCTGGCACGTCACCGCGTTCCATTCCGATTATAAGATGATGGACACCCATAACACTCCAAGCGCACGACTGGTCAGTGCGGCGGAGATCGGGTACAACGCAGGCTTACGGTACGTCTATGCGGGTAACCTTCCGGGCCAAGTGGGTCCATACGAGAATACCTGTTGCCCAAACTGCAAGGAGCTCCTCGTCGAGCGGTGGGGTTTCAAGGTGCTTCAGAATCATATCACCGATGGTGCCTGCCCGAAGTGCAAGACGACGATACCGGGTGTTTGGACTGAGAAGCAACTCGCTCAACTGCGTCTGATGAAGTCCTCCTCGAACTGAAGCTACTCCATCCCGGCTTGTGCCCCCGACAATGTCGAGGGGC
>JBHHZW010000256.1:0-4074 GCA_046758305.1 Bacteroidota bacterium
AATCCGACGCCTTGCCAGCTGAATATTCTCAACTCCTTTTTCTCTTATCTCTGAACTTCATTTTCGTAATGAAAAACACTGAATTGAGATGGGGGCCTTGTGCGTGTTAAAGATCCTCTTCGCATGTTGGGAAGAATCCTTTTTTTGAAAGCACCCATAGAAGCTCAGTTGATCGTCACGAGGCGTTGTAACTTGAGCTGTGGATATTGTGCAGAGTATGATAACTTCTCGGAGCCAATACCCTTTGGAGTCCTAACGGAACGTATCGATGCCCTACACCGGCTGCGGGTAGTTAACATTGTCATGCTTGGCGGTGAACCGCTGATGCATCCAAAGATCGCCGAAATAGTCGCTTATGCCAATCACCATTCGCAAGTTTCGATTACAACCAATGGCTTTCTCTTATCGGATAAGCTGATTGAACGCTTGAACGATGTTGGCCTCAGTAACATGCAGGTCAGTATCGACACGCTGCATGCTGATCCCACACGCTATATCCAAAAATCTCTGAATTGGATAGCACCCAAACTTGAACGTTTGAAGCGGTTGGCAAGGTTTGACGTGCACGTGACTATCGTGCTGTGCGAAAGTTCTAAGGATCAGTTCGAAGAGACTCTTGATGAACTTCGAAAGTTTGGATTCCTCGTTTCGGTTAATCTGATTCATAACGAAAAGGGGATGGTGGAAATTCGTGGTCCGGAGTATCTCAAACTCTGGGATCATCACTTCGAACAGCGTATGCCATTCTCCTTCATAGACTATGAATACGGCAAACAGCTCCTACAAGATCAAAACCCCGACTGGAAATGTCGCGCTGGTGCGCGTTATCTCTATGTGGACGAATTTGGCAACGTTCAATTCTGCGCCTCGCAGCGAGGGAGATTGAACAAGCCGGTCACGCAATACTTGTACGAGGACATCCGCGAACACTCTCGGACTTACAAGGGCTGTGAGCAAGGCTGTTCAGTACTGTGTGTGTATCGTGATTCACAGCTGGACAATGCTCCTCTCAAAATGGCGAAAGCCATGTACCAAGCGCTGCGTCGCGGCTTACTAACTGGTAAT
The DNA here is from genome assembly GCA_046758305.1 of Bacteroidota bacterium. Taxonomy (GTDB): domain Bacteria; phylum Bacteroidota; class Ignavibacteria; order UBA10030; family JAZGDE01; genus JAZGDE01. The sequence continues at coordinate 1,066 of JBHHZW010000256.1, forward strand.
CACCACAAGAATGACTTGACACCGCAGGAAATTCACGATTTCAGAGATCCTGCGACTCAACGATCGATGGAGGTGTAGCCACTTGCTTCACGGAATCGGACTGGAGACGTAAGGCTGTGAGAATAAACCTGCGGCGGCCGTCAACTTCGAACAGGGGAAATTCAGACAAACAACTGTCCTAATCTGATGAAGAGTTTTCAAAGAGGTTCTAATACTGATGGTAGGCAGGCGTGGAAACAGTTGCTCCGAGGCGTTCGAAGGGGCACGCTTAGAGGCTGCGGCTATAAAACCTTGTTCTGTAAGCTAAGACAGATCTCGTTTCGCCTGGTACCATGACGATCCTGACCCATCTCCTTATGACGACCGCCGGGGTGCAGGCATTCGGCCTGGAAGGCGCCGATATTTTCCTTGCTTACGGATTCGGCGTAGCAGTTGACATAGACCATCTCGTGAAGGCGCCGCTGTACTACAAGAAACACAAGTTTCAAAAGCTTCGGCACTACCACTGGCGCACAAGTCTCCAGGAACCTGTATCCCTGCTTTGGATAGTCCCACTTTCGATATTTCTTCAAACGCCGGTCCCAATCATTTTCTTCCTGCTTCATGTGTTCCTTGACTATTTCATGAGTTACGAAAAGATGCCCTTCTTCCCCTTCAGTACGTGGAAGGCCGGCGGCTTTCTCGTTAGCTTATCCGATTTGCGGAAAGAACTATTTACCATCGTGCTACTCGCATGTACGATTTTGCTCCTGGTCATCACAGGGTATTAGATCGCGTTCTGTACCCTGTCACTAAGTTTCTCCACCTCCAGCTTGGTCTCACGCCGAATCAGCTGTCTGTCATCGGTTTCGTGGTGGGCTTGGCGGCTGCCGTATTCCTTGCGGTCAAGGAAATTGAAATCGGTCTGGTTGTCTTAGCGATGTCACAGTTCATCGACGGTATTGACGGCAGCATCGCGCGTGTTTTTCACCTTCGGAGCTACCTTGGTGCCCGGCTCGAGACCGTCTTCGACCGCGTCAACGAGTTCTTCCTCTTCCTTGCTCTCGCTTTTATTGGGGAAGTAACGTACACGATCTTGGTCCTTGCGTTTACCGCTATCCTTCTCATGACCTTAATCAGGGAACGGTCAAGATTCGATCCTGGTTTTAAGAGGGTCAGTCTTTATTTTGGATATTTCGTGGGGTTTCAACTCGTACTCACGCTGGTTTTTGCCGTTAATCTCTTTGGCTTTGTTGTAAGTTTGTTGATGCTGGACTATGCCTTCCAAAAACAGTTGGATCAAGCTCCCAGTGTATCCTCTCATGCCTCGTCGCCGAAGGAATAATTCCTGCGTCGAGTGACCCCTCCTGGCGCGTTTGCTAAGGAAACTCGGATTTGTGCCGCATTTCGGAGTTCCAAGAGACCTGTCCTTGGCGTATGCGTGGTATGCGCGTCAGGCAAGGCTATGAAACGGTGACTGCGGTATGCCCGCTAGGGCAGCTCAAGGAATAACACATCAACAAATGACTTGCAAAACTTCGAAGAATTCAGGATAATCTGATTCATTGGATTTCCCATTGCTTAATGGGTGTTGTCCATGAAGACCATTCTCGTTACCGGAGCGACCGGATTCTTGGGCCGACATCTCGTCGGAAAACTTTCGCAGGACGGGTCTCGAATTCGGTGTATCGTGCGGCATCCGGACAAAGCCCGGAACCTTCTTCAGCGAAATATAGAATTGGTGATCGGAGATCTTTCGAACCAAGAAGTCGCATTCAACGCTGTGCAAGGTGTGGATGCAATCGTTCACGCTGCGGGACAGGTTGGGGGGTGGGGGAACAAGGAGGCGTACATGCGGAACAATGTCGTTGCAACCCGCAATCTCCTCGAGGCCTGCGCAAGCCACGGCGTCAAACGGTTCCTTTTTGTCAGCTCAGTTGCATCCTATGGGTTACAGCCGGGTCGACTGTTAACCGAGGAATCACCGGCGGAGTTCATATCCGACCCATACTGCCAAACAAAACTCGAGTGTGAAAATCTGGTGCGTCACTTTTCCGACCGACATCGGATCACCGCAACCGTTCTCCGCCCGTCGATCATCTTTGGACCCTTCGACCGCAGATTCCTTCGACGTGTTGTCGAAGCGGTTCGCAGTGGAACGGTGGTAACGGTCGGCAAGCGCAATCAGGGTCCACCGCTCGTCTATGTGGAGGACGTGGTGAACTTCACCGCCGCAATCCTTCGCTCCCAGTCTACTCCTTTTGAGATCTATAATCTCTCAAGTCCGGAAGACGTGTCGTGGGAACGTATCGTCCACGAAGTATCGATCCAGCTTCGACTACGTACCAGACTTGTTCGGATTCCATTTCGGCTCGCATATGCGGCCGGGTCCGTGCTGGAATTCATGTGGAAGCTCGTGAGAGCGTCCCGACCGCCATTGGTGACTCGGTTCCGCGCTGCTCTGCTCGGCCTCTCATATCAGTTCGACTCATCGAAGGCCCTGTCTGTTCCTGGCTTTCCTGGGTTCACGCCATTCTCCACTGCTCTTGATGCCTCGATTCGCTGGATTCAGCAAGAAGAGCAGCTAGCCGCAACTGCCAATCGCGAGAGTCAAGTCCGAACCTCGACATCATCAGATTGATGTCACAGAAAGCCTTTCTCTTCGCACTCTCATCCCAAGCTGAGTATCCAAGGTACGCTGCCTCTCCAATGGGATAGTCCGCTTCGTTACGTCTTCCCTGACTCAATCATCATTCTTCAATCGGAGATCGGCATTCCTCTCACCAATCTTTTACTGTCCTTTGACAAGTTCCTGACAACTCCGCTCATCGATTTTCGCATAATCAGGTAGAATGAAAAAGGAAAGGAAGCGATGTCAAGAATTCTTTAGTGGTCGGATTTTCTTTCTCGTTATGCTAAATACATATGTTTTACGAAAACCTGAACATTCTATGACAACATCTTCACCATGAGTATGTATCTTCGTCCAGGAATTGCGCAACGCTGTTGCTTGGGACGAAAAGGTAGAAC
>JBHHZW010000257.1:0-4052 GCA_046758305.1 Bacteroidota bacterium
TGAGGTCACGGTTCAAGGACGAGATCAAGCGTGCAGAGGCAGCGTTGGGGAGTATCGATTTTGATTGAGGCGGCCATTTTAAGACGGCTATGGTCGTCATAAACGCTCGAATCCAGCAAAGCCCACGACAGGTGGGCTTTGCAATTTGAAATGAAGCAAATGAAACCAATTCTCTATATCGATGTCGATGGGGTTCTCCTTGTTCATGGTGGGACATTGTCGAAAGATGGCCGGCCGCAGTTGCGTCCGTACTCGAAGGAGTTTCTAGAATATGCGACGGAACATTTTGAGTGCCGGTGGTTAACAGGATGGCATTACAACTATGAATGGTCTCGTATCGAAGAACTTTATGAAGTCTATTTGAATCCCGCAGGTATAGATCGAAGAACGTTCTCAAAAATCATTCCCCATGATTGGAGCTTTATCAGTGATCTCCTGCTCGATAAACTGAATTCGTTCAGCCTGGATGAAGATTCTTACGTCATCGATGATTTGCTTTGGCAGCATCGGGTTCCTCCAACATTCCGCCACCGGTTCATCAAGATTCACCCAACTAGGCCCAATGAACTGAAGCGCATTGTCAAAATTCTGAAGAGGATTGTCGATGCGAAAAGATTCGATGCACAATGACGAGTCGCTTTTTCGCTCAAGTCCAGATGCTCGACGCATGAACTCGAGGCAGGAATGCAGCGATTAGAGCGTGTGTGGCTGATGGTCTGTTGTCTTCTCTCAACAGCAGAAGCGCACATTTATTTGGGCAACTACACCGGGCATGCGATTGAAGGCAGAGCGATTACCGTGCGTTCAGGTTTGTCTGCGGTGCGATTCATCTTCTATCGGCCCGATGTCCTCTGTCAGTGGAGATACGGCGACTTGTCCCCAATTGTAACAAAGGTAGGATTTGTCTGATTGCATGATGGAGAAACAAAAGAGGTGTGGTATGGGTCGAATTAGTATTCTTTTCGCAGTCGGGCTTGCCTTCCTTGGAGGAGCCTGTCAACAAAGTCAGGTGGATCTCGAGGATATCCAGTCTCGCGGCAAACTCATTGCTTTGACCTCCTACAACGCCACGAGCTATTTTATCTACAAGGGTGAGACCATGGGCTACGAGTATGAATTGCTTCGATTACTCGCTGATAGCCTGGGGCTCGAGCTGGAAATTGCCATTGTGAAAGGGATCGAGGAAAGTTTCGAAAAGCTCAATGCGGGGGAGGGAGACCTGCTGGCGTCCAACGTGACAGTAACAAAGGAGAGAGCAGAAAAGGTTGCTTTCATCGATCATCTGATGACCACCCGGCAGGTGCTCGTGCAGCGCAAGCCGGAAAACTGGCGCCAGATGAAGCTGCATGAAATCGACCGGATGCTGATCAGGAATCCGATAGACTTGATTAGCAAAAAGATCCACGTGAGAAAAGGTTCTTCGTACGTTCCGCGGCTGCACAATCTGTCGGATGAAATCGGCGGTGATATCGAGATCATTGAGATGCCGGCTGACATGCCCACGGAGGAAATCATTAAGAGAGTAGCCGAAGGTGAAATCGAGTTTACGGTTTCCGATGAGAATGTTGCTCTCATTAATGCAGCGTATTATTTCAACATCGATGTGGAAACGCCGATCAGTTTGCCGCAACAACTGGCCTGGGCGGTGAGAAAAAACGCCCCTCAGCTTCTCGATGTCATTAATAGATGGATCGAGAAAATGAAAAAAGGCACGGACTATTACGTGATCTACAACAAGTACTTCAAGAACCGTCGAGCGTACCGGAAGCGCTTCAAGAGCGAGTTCTTTTCGCGGACGGGTGGCAAGATCTCGCCGTACGACGATTATGTCAAAGAAAGGGCACAGGTCATTGGCTGGGACTGGAGGTTACTCGCTTCGCAAATTTATCAGGAATCGCAGTTCGATCCTCATACAAGATCGTGGGCCGGTGCTGTGGGACTTATGCAGTTGCTTCCGAATACCGCCAAACAATTCGGCGTTAGTAACCTAACAAATCCCCTTGAAAGCATTAAAGGTGGGACCAATTACATAAAATGGCTGGATGATTACTGGGAGGACATCTCCAATGAGAATGAGCGCGTGAAATTTATCCTGGCTTCTTACAATGTGGGACAGGGACACGTGAAGGACGCGAGGAGACTCGCAAGCAAGTACGGTAAGGATCCGGATGTGTGGGACGACAACGTTGCCTATTACTTGCTGCGGAAATCAAGGGGGGAAGTCTACAACGACGATGTTGTGAAATTTGGATACTGCCGCGGACAGGAGCCCGTTAATTATGTGGAAGAAATACTAGAACGATTCGATCACTATTCAAAGTTTCTCGATTAACTGACGCAATTCGGTTCGACTGTCCAATCAACCAAAACTGCAGGTGGAGATTTTGCCGAAGCATACCTCCGGCAAGCTCACCCATCTTGCTACAGCTGGCGGTGAGTTGTTCAGGGATGGGGGTGAGGGTCAAAGCAGGCTCGGAGGCCAAATCCAACGTGAATCGGACTTCACCGCGGTTAGCATAATGTAAAGCATGCCATCCAAACCTCTATCTCGGCCAGCCTTACAATTCCATCCCCTTGTGCCGAAACGGTGGCACGATCTCGAGCAGTTGTTTGGAGACCGCGGTGCTTGCGGCGGCTGTTGGTGCATGTGGTGGAGATTAAAACGATCCCAGTTCGAAAAGCAAAAAGGGCAGGCCAACAAGAAGGCACTGAAGGGCATCGTTGAGTCAGGTGAAATCCCCGGGATCATCGCCTATGCTGGAAGTCGGCCAGTCGCTTGGTGTTCGGTGGCTCCTCGGGAGAAATTTCCGGTTCTGGAACGATCGCGAGTGCTCAAGAGGATCGATGAAAAACCTGTCTGGTCCGTCGTTTGTTTCTTCGTCTCCAAGTCATTCAGACGTAGCGGTATGACGGTGAGGTTGTTGAAGGCAGCTGCGGAATACGCCGAGAGATATGGCGCGACGATCGTTGAAGGATATCCGGTGGATCCGAAGACAGACCGGATGCCCGACGCCTTTGCCTGGACTGGTTTGGCATCCGCGTTCTCGAAAGCTGGATTTCTGGAGGTGCACCGGAGGTCGGAGACTCGGCCGATCATGAGGTATGTCGTAGGAAAGCGTGCGCGGAAGCACTAAGGACAGTTGACCCCATTTCTCAACCCAATCCCTTCGGTATTTCAATGCCCCCATTGTCCTACTTTCCAGCCACGTTTCGCAGCAAGCCCGGTACATGGAGTCTGGTCGCGACTTTGGTCAGCGGGCGGATTGACCAGAGGGGGCGCCTGCATCCTGCAGCGAAGTCTTACGACTTACTCGAATCTCGCGATACAGCGGGTGCTGCAGGTGCAATGGCTCCGGTGACTGATTCATACAGCGCCATTTGACTGCTGAAGAAGGTCAGACGCGTGATCAACTTGATGAGAAGGTAGAACTGTCCGATCAGAAATGCCAGGGTAACAGTGAACACGCTCGTCTGACCTGCACCCGGGGCGATCAGGCTGTACATCCCCAGAAACAACAGTGCGGCGAGCCCCAAGGTGCAGTAGAGGCCAAAAGCCTTTCCGGGGTGAGACCAGACAAACCGGAAGCCGCGAAGTGCAGCGGTGATCATGTTCCGGTGGTCGTGCAACACGGTCAAGATCTTGGCGTAATCGAAAGCCATGTTTACCACCACCAGGAGAAAGAGCACGATCAAGTAAGCGGATGCCGTCAGAAAGAAGATCGTCTGTTCGGCTGTTACGTCGCGCGTGGCATCCACGAGAAACGAGAACATCCAGGGCGAAATCACCGCATACACGAGAGCATAGAGAACACCAGCCAGGATTGCGAGAAGAAGAATGCGCGAGAAGTATCGGCTGGCTGCTCCAAAAAAGCGCTGCATCGAGAAGCTTGATCCGCGTCTGGCGAATCGATCCAGGATCCCTCCCAAGAGGAACATCCACATCACAGCGAGCCCGATCCCGAGGCCGACGAGTCCGACAAAACCTTTGAAGAGACTACCGTCGAGCCATGCTTCCAGGTTTCCAACAAATGGGCCGACTCCGATCACGGTGG
>JBHHZW010000258.1:0-4039 GCA_046758305.1 Bacteroidota bacterium
GCATCGGTGAGGGTTCCGATTCTCCGAACATCCAGAATACAGTGTACAGTCGCGTTCTCCTCGAGCAGGACACGGTGGGTGTGACCGAACTGGATCATATCGTGCTTGCTGGCGAGAGCCATAAACTTGATTTCAAAACGTTCTTCCTCGAGCAGTTTCCTGATGTCGATGTCGATTATCTCCGCACGCCGTATCTTGACCTGACTCCACTTGGGGCGGAGTTACAGGAACGGGTATCGGAGTACGCCATTCCGATTGCGACGGCCTGGAAGTTACTTGAACCGAAGAAGGATGAGTTCTATCCTATCAACCTTATTCCTTCCAGTGTGCTCGAGGCGCAGCGCGTTTTCAAGGTTGCTTGGCACGGGTACCTTGCAATGTTGTTGATCTTCTTCCTGACAGTCTATTTCACTTCGCAGATCCCGGTTCGCCAGCAGGAGCTCCTTGCCAAGCGAGCGCAGCTCGTGCAGTTGGAGAATCAAGTGAAGGAGAACCAGCGCCTTCAGGCCACGATCGACAGCATGAGCCTCATCGGTGCGAAGTATCAAAATGAGCTTTTGCTCTACGAGCGGCTCATTCCAGGTAGTGACATCTGGGGGAGGACTATCAGCCAGACGACCAGGGGGGTTGAGGACTTGAATTCCGTTTGGCTTACTGATGTCACCACGACTGACGCAGGTGGGATGACGATGAATGGGTACGCGATCTTCCGGAGCCGCATCCCTCGGTTCACACGTCTTTATGAAAACGCAACGTTGAGGCAGGTCCTCGTCCAGGAAATTCGTGACAAAGTCGTTTACAAGTTCACCGTCGAAGTGCCCGGCGTGGTGACGAAAGCACCGCCGGTCGCCGTTCCTCCGGAGACTCCAGACGCTGGCGCAGAGCCCGGAGAGCAACCCGGCTAACACGGCCGTTGACCTTCCGTCCCACCGACCACAAAGCGGTATTCTCGTCACAAGTCGGGGGTCGGGATTAGGGTCAAGGCGTATCTTACAGATAAGGGAGGGTAACCTTGTCGTATCAACTTCGGAACAGCATCGTGTTGGGAGTTCTTCTCGTTCTCATCCTCCTCGGAGGTGGATACTACCACTGGATTCGGCAACCAGGACAAATCGGTGCGACCGAGGCGAAAATCAAGGAGCTGGATACTGAGCTCCAGAACACTCCTGACTTAGTTGGTCAGTTCAATACAACGCGCGCCAACGTTGAGGACATGAAGGCGCGATGGCAAAACAGGACGAAAAACATCCCCACTGCCGATCAGACTGCAGAGACGTATGACGATTTAAATGGCATCATCAACCTGGCTGGTTTCTTGAAGCTCGACATGATCTACCAGGGTGAGCAGCTATTCGGCGACTACGGGTACAAGGTCTATAACCTGCGGGGGGAATCGGATTTTGAGAATTTGTACAGATTCATCTGGTTGTTGGAGAACCGTCGGAAGTTGTATAAGATTCCGACGCTGAAACTTCGCACGATCGAGATCGTGAAGACCGAGACCAAGCCCGGCGAAGAGCCCAGTCCGGAGGGGCGCGAATTCCGTGTGGGTTTCGAGATGATTATTCACGCCTATTTTACTCCTGCGGCCGACCTTACCGGCTCCGTGGGGTACGGCGAAGCCATGCCCGCCGCATTCTATTACAACCCGTTCAAGCCGCTCATTCTGAGCTCGATCCCTCCGAATATACTCGGCCTCGTCGAAGTGGAGCGATCGGAACTGAAGGCGGTCATTCCAGGTAAAGCCTTCATCCAGGATCAGAACAATCAGATCCAAACACTTCAAGAAGGTGACGAGGTCTATTTGGGATACGTGACCAAGATCATTCCGGAGGAAGGCAAAGTAGAATTTACTCTGAATAAAGGTGGTATCATCGAAAGATTCGTACTCACCATCAGATTTGAAACAGGGGTCGAAACAAAATAGGAACAGCCGTCATGAAAAACACACTCCCAAAGCTCCTTCTGGTTTCGGCGTTGCTCTGGCACACAGTGGCTTGGGCCCAGCGTGTGGATCGTGAGTTGCGCAGAGAATTCGTGTCACCGGAAGAGATCGTTTCCTTTTCGATGACAACGCCGTTTGACCAGGCGATCCAGGCACTCAGCGAAGTGAGCAGAAAGTTTACGGGCAAAGTCATCATCGACCCGAGGAAGAGGACGATGCCGATCGGGGTGGACGTCGAAGCCCTCCAATGGCGCACTGCTCTCGAGACGATCCTCCGAGCAAACGAGATGTGGTTCGATGAGTTCGGGGATTACATCCAGCTCTATACGCTGGGTGAGGAGGAAATCGTAAAGCCCGGTGAAGTTCCCAGGCCGACGTTGAGGACGCGGGAGGTGAGAATCTCAGCGGTGTTCTTCGAGGTTAACCTCACTAAGCTCACGGAAGCCGGCATTAGTTGGAACTTTCTGAAGTCAAAAGGAGAAAGGCCGTTCTCAAAAGCTGAGATCAGCGGCTCCGTCACTGGTGCAGATTTCGTGACGGATTTCTTCAAGGTTGAGGTGCTTCCGGAGGTAACGTTCGGTAATCTTGATGTAATCGCAAAATTCTTCTCGTCCTACAACCTCGGGAAAATCATCGCCAGTCCGGAAGTGACGGTTCGAAATGGTGTCCAAGGATTTGTGCAGATCGGTCAGAGCTTTTCGATCAAACAGCGTGACTTTGCAGGGAATGTTACCGATCAATTTTTCGATGTGGGAACAATTCTCAGGGTCACTCCGCAGGTTATCACGGATGTAGACCAAACATTTATCCATCTTAACCTCGACTCTGAGCGGAGCTCTGCTACTCCGGGTCAGATCAGCACCATTATCACCAGAACGAAGGCTCAAACTGAGGTGCTGCTCCTGGACGGCGAAGAAACGATCATTGGCGGATTGTATTCGACCGATAAAACAATCATTCGTGAAGGTATCCCCATCCTCAAAGACCTCCCCTGGTGGGTGTTGGGCATTCGCTATCTCACCGGCTTCAACCGAGAGTCCTACAGTCAGCGGGAACTTATCGTACTCCTCAAAGCGGAACTCGTCCCAACCCTCGAAGAGCGGCTGGCGACGGCGGAAAGGCGACGGGACTTGATTAAGCAGCGGCAAAGGGAGTACGATCGTGAGATTCAGCGCCGGATGAAAAACTAAGTCACACTTTTGAGGATCCCATAATATGAAGCACTATCTCCTTACCGGGGGCATTATGAATCTTCGATCACTCTTCATTTGGAGCGGGGTACTCAGTCTGTGCATGTTCACGGCGTGTGAGGAACCCACCGGTCCTGGACTGGCAGAGGCGGGCAGAGCCATCGTGTCGGGCAAAGTTGTGCAGGAGGACGAGACTCCGATCGAGTCCGCGAGTGTTCTCCTTTCCACTCCCTTGGGCAGCCAGTCGCAAACGACAAACACTTTGGGTCAGTACTCCTTCACCATCGATTTCGATACAATTCTTGTCGCGGTCACTGCGAAGCTCTTGATCACGAAGGCGGGATTCCTCAAAGACTCGACGAGTTTTTCGGTAGTACCGGGCGATTCCGTCGCGAATCTCGTCACCATTTTGGCCCGCGATACGGCTGTGGCCGGACCTCCTCCGACCGGACCACCCCCCGGCCCTGCCGGCGACGCTTCGAGCTTCGTACTCATCGCTCTTAACCCAACCGAAATTTCAGTTCAGGGAGTTGGAGGGATTGAGACCGCCACGATCGTATTCGAAGCGAGGGATAATCAAGGTCGTCCGATCGACTCGGATCATGCGATCACGGTGAATTTCGAGATCCTCAGCGGACCCGGTGGTGGCGCATTTATCACTCCAACATCTGTCCTCACCGATGCAGCCGGCCGAGCGCTTGCCTCTATCAACAGCGGCACGGTGTCCGGTCCGATGATGATCCAAGCTCAGGCAACCGTGGGCGGCGCTGATGTTCGTTCGACGCCAGTCCAGATTGCGATCGCGAGTGGTTTACCTGACCAGGCCCATTTCAGTGTCGCCACTGACCGACTGAATTTCTGGGGATGGGACCGCGTAAACAACCGGATGGATGCGGTTGTATTG
>JBHHZW010000259.1:0-4034 GCA_046758305.1 Bacteroidota bacterium
CACAAGCTGCCGATCAAGACGAAGGTTGTGGGCAGAACGGACTACGAGGGCGCCTGATCCAGAAAAGAAGTTCAATGAAAAGAGCCAAGGGGCACGTAAGAATCGATGAAGGCATTAGAACTGAGAGAGCTATCTGATGAGGAGCTGAAGAAGCGCCTGATAGATGAAGAGGAGAACCTTGCTCACATGCGCTTCCAGCATGCGACGGCACAGCTAGAAAGTTCCGCGAAGTTGCGGACGGTCCGGAGAGACATCGCTCGGATGAAGACTGTGCTCCATGAGCGTGAGCTCAGGGGGAAAACGGAAGTGGAGAAACCGTCAGGAGAGACTCAGCGAGAAGAATCGAAAACGCAGTCGAAGCAATAGTGGACATGGAAGAACGACGCACGAGGCGGCGAAAAGTCCGCGTGGGAACAGTTGTGAGCAATAAGATGCAGAAAAGCATCTTGGTGGCAGTAGAGCGGCGCGTTCCTCATCCGCTGTACAGGAAGTACTTCCGCCGTACAACCAAGCTCATGGCGCACGATGAGCGACGGGAAGCACAGACCGGCGACCTCGTGAAGATCATGGAGACGCGTCCGCTGAGTGCGCGAAAGCGCTGGCGTCTCGTCGAAATTATTGATAAAGCAAAGTAGCCCGGCGTACGTCGTTGGAAATCCGGCTCGGAATAGTGAATCATGATCCAGGAAGAAACGAATCTCGTCGTAGCCGACAACTCCGGTGCCAAGAAAGTTCGCTGCATACGTGTTCTTGGTGGCCACGATCGGCGCTACGCCGGCTTGGGGGACATGATCGTGGTTTCAGTGAAGAGTGCCATTCCCGGCGCTCCAGTGAAGAAGGGCGAGGTTTCGCGCGCAGTCATCGTGAGAACGAAGAAAGAGACTCGCCGCAAGGATGGGTCGTACATCCGGTTTGACGAGAACGCAGCGGTGCTCGTGAACAACCAGAACGAGCCGCGAGGGACGCGCATCTTCGGTCCTGTCGCGCGAGAACTCCGCGAGAAGCAATTCATGAAAATCGTGTCGTTGGCCCCGGAAGTACTTTAAGGAAAGAGAGACGAATGCGCATCCGGAAAAATGACAGCGTGATGGTGATGTCGGGCAATGCGAGGGGAAAAACCGGCAAGGTGCTCAAGGTGTTTCAAGAGTCCGATCGAGTCATCGTTGAAGGCGTGAACATTATCAAGCGACACACGCGCCCGTCTCAGAAGAACCCACAGGGTGGTATCGTGCAGAAGGAAGCGACGGTTCACGCTTCGAACGTCATGGTGATCTGTCCAAAATGCAACACACCCACCCGGACGGGACATGAGGAAGTCTCCGATGCCACGTCCGGTAAGCGTCAGGTCATGCGAGTGTGTCGAAGCTGTGAAGAGATGTTTTAGGGTGGATGAGTAGCTCTAATGGCAAAGCAAGAAGCAAAAAAAGGCTCGACTGCTTCCGCCAAAGGCTCGGCTAAGCGCCAGAAGGTGGCGAAAGGGAAAGAAGCGCGCGTCGAAGAGAAGGGCGTACCAGCGCGGCTGCAGGAACGATATCGGAAAGAGATTGTCCCGTCCCTGATGAAGCGCTTCAGCTACAAGAATGTCATGGAGGTGCCGAAGCTCGACAAGATTTCCCTCAACGTCGGTGTCGGGCAGGCTCTCCAGGACCCAAAATTGCTCGACGCTGCAGCGAAGGATCTCGAAACGATCGTCGGTCAGAAGTCGGTAATCACTCGCGCGCGGAAATCGGTCTCGAACTTTAAGCTTCGTGAGGGCATGCCGATTGGCTGCCGCGTGACGCTTCGCCGCACGCGGATGTACGAGTTCCTCGATCGGTTCATCGCTGTTGCCGTTCCCCGGATTCGGGACTTCCGTGGTTTTTCCGATAAATCCTTCGACGGTCGTGGCAACTACACGGTGGGGGTGAAAGAGCAGATCATTTTCCCCGAAGTCGATATTGATAAAGTTACTCGCATCACCGGAATGGACATCACGCTTGTCACGACAGCGAGAACCGATGAGGAGGCATACGAACTGCTCAAAGGCTTCGGCATGCCGTTTGTAAAGCGGCAAGAAGTTATCCAGCGGCCGGTTGACAACCTCCCGACTCTGTCATAACGTAAGGAGAGAAAGACGCTTGGCACGACTTGCACTGATCGTTAAAGCGAAGAGGAAGCCAAAGTATAAAGTCCGCCAGAAAAATCGTTGCACCATCTGCGGACGACCTCGCGGCTATCTTCGGAAGTTTGGGATCTGTCGAATCTGTTTCCGGAACCTTGCGATCGATGGGAAGATCCCCGGAGTCAAGAAATCCAGCTGGTGACGACAATATTATGATGACCGATCCCATAGCAGATTATCTCACGCGAGTGCGAAACGCGATTCAAGCACGGCATAAGAAGGTTGACATTCCCACATCGAACCTGAAGCGGGAGATTACGAAAGTCTTGCTCCAGCACGGGTATATCGCGAACTACACGGACGTGAAAGAGAACAAGCAGGGCGTTCTTCGCATTTACCTGAAGTACAACCAAGACCAACCCGCTATCACCGGGTTGAAGCGGATCAGCAAACCAGGCTTACGAGTGTATACAGACGCTGATAAGCTCCCACGCGTCCTCAACGGTCTGGGAATCGCGATCATCTCCAGCTCCCAGGGGATCATGACGGACAAACGAGCCCGGAAAGAACGGGTTGGTGGAGAAGTACTCTGCTATGTCTGGTAACGATGCAGAACTAAGAGGAGTGAAACCGTGTCGCGCGTAGGTCGAAAACCGATTCCAATTCTTCCGAACGTCCAAGTGGAGAAGTCAAACGGCGAAGTGAAACTCACAGGTCCGAAAGGGGAGCTCACGGCAAGAGTGCACCCCGACATCTCTGTGGAGATCGAGGAGAAACAGGTTATCGTTTCCCGCAAGTCCGACGAGAAGCGCATCAAAGCGCTCCACGGACTCTGGCGCTCCCTTATCAACAACATGTTTCTTGGAGTAACGAAGGGATACGAAAGGAAATTGGAGCTGGTCGGAGTTGGTTATAAAGCGGATTTGAAAGGGAAGAAACTGCAACTGCAAATCGGCTATTCGCATTCAATTCTGTTTGCTCCGCCTGAGGGCATCAAGATCGAAATTCCAGCACCGACGAATATCACCATTAGCGGAATCGACAAAGCCCTCGTCGGATTGGTAGCAGCGAAAATCCGCTCGTTCAAGCCGCCGGAACCGTACAAGGGGAAAGGGATTCGGTACGAAGGCGAGTACATCCGCCGCAAGGCCGGGAAGGCTGCTGCTGTGGCTGGTGCGAAAGCGTAATTGGTGGGATGCCGGAGCGATGATTAAGAAAGATCGGTACGCGCAGCGTGCGCGCATTAAACAGCGAATCAGAAAGATCGTCGCGGGGACTTCCGACCGACCGCGTCTGACGATTTACCGCAGTCTCAAGCATATCTACGCACAGATAGTCGACGATTCAGTGGGGAACACGCTCGTTGCCGCTTCAACACGTTCGAAAGAACTGCGCGACAAGCTGAAGGCGACCAAGTCGCCGGTATCAGCATCGAAGCTCGTCGGTGTTTCGCTTGCGCAGAAAGCTCTCGAGCGGAATATCGACAAGGTTGTCTTCGATCGGAATGGATATCGCTACCACGGGAGCGTAAAAGCCCTTGCTGACGGTGCACGTGAAGGTGGACTGAAATTCTAACGCCGAAGGCATGGCGGCGAAGCAACGAGGGCCGAAGGACGAAATCCCAACCGGCGAAGCCCCGTGAAACGGGGCGAAGCGATCCCTTTCCCGAAGGCCACAATGTGATCCCTTTGGGAGACGGCTTTCCCGCGGGAACTTCGTGAGAAGTGGCCCCGAAGGCCGAAGGCCACTTCGTGGGGACTTCATTCGTCCCTTCGGGACTTTGTCACCACAGACGACAACATTCTCATACTATGGCGAGGATCAAAGCAAGCGAACTCGAACTCAAGGATAAACTCGTCGCAATCAATCGTGTCGCCAAGGTCGTGAAGGGCGGCAGACGATTCAGCTTTAACGCGATCGTCGTCGTGGGAGA
>JBHHZW010000260.1:0-4004 GCA_046758305.1 Bacteroidota bacterium
ATTCAGGTAGACATTTACTGGACAGGTAAACCTGAACGATGAAGAAAGCGATCAACGCTACCAATTAGTTGGTTTATGATTTGGATTTCAAGGCTAACAAACGCCCCTTAAACGGAGGTTACAGGGTTCCAGCAATAGCTGAAAAGGATGGTGCCCAATCCAACACGGCTTCCACCGGACTTGAGGTGACGATGAAGTGAGCCTGTGATGGTCTGTGCACCGGCCACAAAAACTGTGGGCCGCTGTCCTACCATTGGCTTGGCTTCTGTAGTCTAAGCCCTGACATCTGAGCGATGGAAGCTTGACTGAGGGCAATCTCAATCGGCATTCCCTTGTTTCTTGAAACGCAGCTTCAGCTGCTTTCCGGAAGAACAAGAAAGCATCAAATCCGGAAAAAGAGGTCATTCATGGTCAGAACGTTCAACGTTGGAAAACCTTATACAGGCCTAGAATACCTATTCGGCATCGCGATTATCATTCACGTCAGTTGCTTCATGGGTTGCGGAAAGGAAACTGTTAACGATCGCCAGGGAGAAGATGAGATGCCATCTATGAGCATCGAAGATGTCCTCCAGGAGCACACGGATGAGTTGATGTCTATCGAGGGCGTTGTCGGCACTGCCATCGGAGAGTGCGAAGGCAACCCGTGCATCAAAGTGTTCGTTGTGCAGAAGACCAGCGAACTTCAGAAAATGATTCCCACCAGTTTGGAAGGCTATCCGGTTTCGGTTGTAGAGACCGGCGAGATTAAGGCTCTTGATGAGAATTAGCCTTTTTCCCTGCTATATTCATCCCGCCTAGTTTCGCGTTCAGTTGACATTTTTCCCCTCGTTGATTAGATTAGACGCGGTCAAAGTGTTACTTCTCCCCCTAGAGGGGGAGAGTAAGAGGGGGTCATAAGTGCTAAGTGAACACCCACATCCAATTCTCGTAGTAGTAGGTCCTTTGACCCCCTGTAGTCCCCCTGTGAGGGGGACGGCTGTGCCTGGTTCGAGGTCGGAGACCTCGAACGATCATGTATGATTTGGGGCGATTAGCTCAGTCGGTCAGAGCGCACGGTTCACATCCGTGAGGTCATAGGTTCGAGTCCTATATCGCCCACACACTTGGCGGGCAGGTCCGTAAGGTCGTAGGTTCCCCGCTGGACCGCTTGAAAAGCCTTTCGAGGGCGGGCGGAGAGTCCTACATTGCCCACTCAGAGCTTTGTCTTCCAAAGAGCGGGTTCGTTCCCCGCCGCAAGCGGGCACCATACCACAAAACATCATCCGCTTTTTCCCTGTTTTCTTCACTTGTCATTTGGCTTTGTTTCAGCGCTGCGAAATACGATAGGCGGATACTATGATGCGTTACGACGCTATCTCTCTCATGGCTGGTGGAGGGAGGATGTTTAATCAGTATGGGTAAAGCTTCCAGATTGACTCTCGTCTGGGCCGGCCTCGGAGCTGCTGCCATCTTCGTCTTCATGTATGGCATCGAGCTGTTTGGCCATGGAGGCAAGCCCATCACCATACGTTGGGTCGAGGAGCTGCTCGGGAAGGGAGGGCTGATTGCGCTGAATATCGTGGTAATGATTGCCTTCCTCGCTCTCTTGCCGTACCGACGCCCAGCGGAAAAAACCTGGAGGTCGAGAGGCACCTTCATCGCATTCGTGATCGCGCTCGTGACGGAGATGTTCGGCTGGCCTCTGCTGATCTTCCTCATTTCGCCATTGGTGGAAATCCCGTCCCTGCGCGATTGGGCTCGTCAGAATCTTGGCCATGTCGGACCAGTCCTCGGCACCTGGCTGAGTATGGCGGGCTTGACGTTGGTGGTCGTTGGCTGGAGAGCGATCCACAAGGCAGAGGGACTCGTGACCAGCGGTATCTACAGGTATATGCGCCACCCTCAGTATGTGGGCATTTTTCTCTTCACGTTGGGATGGTTGCTACACTGGCCGACCGTCACCATGTTGATCCTCTGGCCTATTTTGATCATCGCCTACGTGTGGCTGGCGATTCGAGAGGAGCGCGCCGTAGCTGAAACGTATGGAGACGAATACGGACGGTATGCTGAACGCACGCCGCGGTTCTTCCCACGTTTGAACTTCAAAACGGCTTCGAGCTGAGCAAATAGAGACCTTGCGTCTCAGTTCTCGATTCGGTACATTGGGTAGGTTCATTTTGCTGCAGAAATCTTTCGCTTCTTAAGACTCCCTTTAAGTCCTATCCAGCGAGATAGGGAAGGGCAATAAAACTTGGCCAAGTGTCACCATAGACCTCCTTTCCTGCGTTTTAGGACTGGAGGTTTTTTTGTACCCGGCCGTCTATGTGACACTTAAATGCCAGAATTGAATGGATTCCAGGTGAGCCCGCAGGAGAAAATACGCATCATCGATGAGAAGGGCATCGACCGAACGTTGACCCGGCTTGCCCATGAGATCATCGAGCGGAACAAAGGCGCCGAAAAGCTCGCCGTTGTCGGCATTCGGACGCGAGGTGCCTTCCTCGCTGAGCGTCTTGCAGTGACGATCCAGAACATCGAAAAACGCTTAGTTGAAGTGGGCTATCTGGACATCATCTTCTACCGCGACGACCTCCGTCAGCGCCTCGACCTCCCGGAGGTCAAAGGGACAGACGTCGGTTTTCCGATCGACGACAAGAACGTGATTCTCGTCGATGATGTCCTATACACAGGTCGTACCGTGCGCGCCGCAATGGATGAACTCATGGACCTCGGACGTCCGGCGACGATCCAACTCGCCGTGCTCGTCGACCGCGGCCATCGTGAGCTGCCGATACGCGCCGATTTCGTCGGCAAGAACGTGCCCACTGCAGACGACGAAGAAATCCAGGTCACTATCCGTGATGTCGACGGACAGGATGGCGTCTGGGTGTTGCGACAAAAAGGCGAACCGTAAGGAAGGAATTGAGAGTGCCGTTATCGAGTCGACATTTGCTTGGGTTGCAGGGGCTCCCGAGGGAGGACATCCAAGTCATCTTGGACACTGCGACATCCTTCCGTGAGATTCTGGAGCGCCCCATAAAGAAAGTGCCGAGTCTGCAGGGCGTCACGGTTGTCAACCTGTTCTTCGAAAGCTCGACGCGAACGAGAATCTCCTTTGAGCTTGCCGAACGAAGACTCTCCGCTGATGTCGTAAACTTCACGGTCAGCGGAAGCAGCATCGCCAAAGGGGAGACCCTGAAAGACACAGCGCGCAACATTGAGGCGATGAAGGTGGACGTTGTGGTAATCCGGCATTCCTCCGCAGGCGCGCCACATTTCCTCAGTCGTGTCTGCACGTCGAACATCATCAACGCTGGCGACGGGGCTCACGAGCATCCTACGCAGGCCCTTCTTGACCTCTACACGCTTCGCGAGAAGTACGGGAAGCTCGAGGGATTGCGTGTGGCAATCGTGGGAGATATTTCACACAGCCGGGTAGCCCTTTCCAACATCTATGGTCTCAAGACGATGGGCGCTGAAGTCTCGGTATGCGGTCCGGCCACGCTCATACCACGTGAGATCGAGAAGATGGGTGTCAACGTGTACCACCAACTCGAGGACGTCATCTGCAGCGTTGACGCGTTGAATGTCCTGCGCATTCAGCTGGAGCGCCAGCAGTGGGGCTTGCTCCCTTCGTTACGTGAGTACCGAAATTACTTCGGTGTCACACGAGAGCGGCTGGAAAAAGCAGATCATCCGGTCACGATTCTCCATCCCGGACCCATCAACCGCGACGTGGAGCTCTCGGCGGATGTGGCCGACAGCGAGCATTCTGTCATCCTCGATCAGGTGACCAATGGTGTGGCCGTGCGCATGGCGGTCCTCTATCTTCTCGCAACCGGAAAGGCGCAAGCATGAGTCAAACGAAGCCTGGCAAGCTGTTCCTAAAAAACGCTCGTCTCATCGAACCTCTGTCGGGAAGAGATCAGATTCTTGATGTGCTAATCGTCGATGGAGTGATTGAAAAGATCGGCGCGGTGAAAGGGACGCCAACATCAGTGCAAGTCATGGACATGAAGGAC
>JBHHZW010000261.1:0-3989 GCA_046758305.1 Bacteroidota bacterium
CCGTGCGGGAGGACGCCCTCCGACAGACATCGGTCGGGGTGTTCGGACAGACCGGTGACCTCGTCGAATCGCTCCTGAAGCGTGATGCGGGAGTCAAAGATTCCTCACACTTGATCCCTGGACACGGTGGTGTACTCGATCGATTCGATAGTTTGATTTTTGTTTCGCCCCTCATCTACCTGTACCTGGATTTCATCGTCTTTTAAACTTTCCAATCGGCTTGAGGCTACTCGTCCCGTGCCGAAATCCCGAAGGGACGGGACCTTTGGGGCAAGTTGTGCAGGAAACCCTATTTAATGTTCTGGACCATCTCCCTTACAAGATCGGATTCTAGCGGAACCACCTGTTCGCTTCGTTGAAGGAGTGTTCCCATGAATTCAGGAGAATTCAGTGGCTTCGGTTCTCCGTTGTTCTTCTCGTGTAATACCCACTCGGGCTCCAGGTGCATTGATTGACAATCCTCGGATTAGTCGATATATTGCTACATGAGGTGACCGACGGGGGCACAGTGCGTGTCATCGAGAGTATTAGACGACAGGCAACTTTTTCAATGTTTGGATTGTTCAGCGAGATGGGTTCATTCAATCGACCAACTATGCCGAACGAGGTGATGCTATGCATCGGGGGAACATCTGTATCGGTCTTCTTCTCACAATTCTCTCCTTGGATCTCAATGCCCAGGTGGAGAATCGCCAGCCTGCGTATCTGGAGGATCCAAAGTTCTACGTCGATGCCCTGAGTTTCGCGTCGGGCGACACGCTCTCAAGCCGTCTCGACGTCTTTGTCCAGGTGCCTTATGAAGGACTTCGATTCGTTAAGCGGGGAAGCATTTTCATCGCTCAGTATGAGGTCACGCTCGACGTGCTTGACAGCGGTCAGAATCTCGTCGACGAGAAGATTTGGAAGGAAGAAGTTCGGGTTGCGAATTTCGACCAGACCATTTCGGAACAAGGGTACAATCTGACTCAACGCCATTTCACGGTCTCTCCGGGAAAGTACACTCTCCAAGCCCACCTGCGCGACAAAGATTCACGGAAGGTGTTCCGCCTCGGAAAAGATATCTTTGTTCCGACGTTCGTGAACCGTCCGCTCAGCATGAGCGACCTCATGCTGGTCAGTCGGCTGACCGTCGACGGTGAGAAGAAGACAATTCAGCCCCTCGTCTCAGGCAACGTCGGTAACGAGTCGGAGGGATTTCATCTCTTTTTCGAGATCTATAACAGCACGGACTTGAACGAAGTTGAACTTACCTACCGGGTATTCAATGCGAAAAAAGAAGTGGTTCTGACGAAATCGCTTCTCGAATCGCTGCAGAAGGGACGCAATCAACTCTTCGTAGCAGTGGAACGGTCGAGTCTCCCACTCGGTGATTACATCATTTCTGTGCAAGCGCGGCCTGTCGGAGATGCCCTCGAGTCTGAGGAATACAAGAATCTTGTCGCTGTCTCAACACGCTGGATGCAGGTACGGTGGTCGGGCATGCCGGTTACAGTCAACGACCTGAACTTGGCAATCGACCAGCTTGTTTACCTGGTGAAAGATTCTGAGGTCGACCATATCAAAGAGGCGCGATCAGACGACGAACGGAAGGTTCGATTTCGGGAATTTTGGAACCGCTACGACCCGAGTCCAAACACAGTGCGAAACGAGCGAATGGAGGAGTACTACGCACGCGTGGAATACGCGAACAAGCACTTCAGCCATTACATCGACGGATGGAAAACTGACATGGGGATGGTGTTCATTATTTTCGGCTCCCCGAGCAATGTCGACCGCCATCCGTTCGAGTATGACAGGAAACCCTATGAAGTCTGGTCCTACTACGATATCAATCAACAATTTGTGTTCGTGGACGAAACCGGATTTGGCGACTATCGTTTGGTGACACCCATCTGGGATCTCTGGGACCGCCGAGGGAGAGACTTCTAGCAGAATTCCGACATCATGGTTCGCCTGTGAACTCATATCGAAGGCCATCCCATCGGAGGCGGGATGGCTTTTCTGGTTTACTGCTGGTTTGCGGAGTTGGGTTGAGTGGCGTCTTGTCCTTTCGGCTTTCATCATGCGCTTATACGGGAGGTCGTGTGAGGGGGAGCGTGCTGATCATAATCCTTTTTTCTCTTGTCTCTACGGCTAATTCTCAGTCGCTGATCCTTCGGTCCGTTGATCTACATGGAAACCGCAGCATCTCGACGAGAGAAATCCTCAGCTGGATGGATCTGCAACCTCAAACTCCTTTCACGTTGGATCAACTTCAGCAGGACTTGAAAACGATCACATCTCGATACCATCGCGTAGGACACTATTTTGCTGTCGTGCGACCATCACTCCAGTATGCGCCTGACAGCAGTTCCGTTTTCCTTACACTGAACGTGACTGAGGGGCCGCGAGTGACTATCCGGAGTATCGCCCTTTCTGCCAACAGGTTGTTTCCCACGGAGAAAATTCTGGAGCGATTCGAAACGCGTGTGGGAGGGGTTCTCGATGAACGCCTCCTGGAACAAGACTTCGAACAGCTTTTGACTCGTTATGAAGTCCGCGGGTATCCATTTGCGAAGGTCAGAGTGGCGGACATTACGCTGGCAGAGGACGGCCAGTCTCTCGATATCGCGATTGGCATCGACGAGGGACCGATCGTTCGTATCTCGGAAGTAAGGGTCGAAGGAAACTCGACTACCAAGGAGAGCGTTGTCATTCGTGAGACACGCATCAAACTCGGCGAGGCTTACGACCACGAAAAAATCAGTGCGGTTCGTCCGCTTTTGATGCGACTCAACGTGTTTAGCTCCGTGAGCGAACCAGAATTGTACGTTCGGGGTGACAAGGCAGGACTTCTCATCAAGGTCCAGGAGGGAAACGCGAATACCTTCGACGGAATTCTTGGATACCTGCCCCCGACTGAAGTGGGGGGAGGTGACCAAAAGGGGTTCTTGACCGGTCTGGTGATGGTGTCGATGGGGAACCTCTTCGGAACCGCAAGAAGATTGCATGTACGCTGGCAACGCGAGGAGCGTTCGACTCAAGAGCTTGGCATTCGGTATCTCGAACCGTGGGTGTTTGGCATACCCGTGAACGTCGGACTGGGATTCCGACAGCGTCAGCAGGATTCTTCTTACGTCAAGCGTCAGCTGGAGTTCAAAGCCTCCATGCCCGTGGCTAGCAACCTTAGTGTCGGAGCGACGTTCAACCGGGTGTCGGTTATTCCTTCGAGTGACCGCGAAACACTATCGCCTGTTTTGAAAAGCCGGACGACCTTGGTAGGTGTCGATCTGGGGTACGACACTCGGGACAACGCGGTCAGTCCGCGTGGAGGTCTCTACTACAGAACGGATTACCAGATTGGGACGAAAAAGATTACCAAGCCTGTCAACTCGGTTGCACAGGTTGACGATCAAGTAACCGTCCAGAGCTTGGGCGTCGATGTACAGTACTATGTCGCGACATTCTTTCATCAAGTGTTGGCGCTGTCGCTTCACGGAAGGGAGGTAAGAGGGAGTCCGATTGACGAAAGCGATCTGTTTCGCCTCGGCGGCACCAATTCTCTACGTGGCTACCGGGAGAACCAGTTCCTCGGCTCTCGGCTCGTCTGGTCCAACGTCGAATATCGATTCCTTATCGGTCCCCGGTCATTTTTCTATGGATTTTTCGACGGAGGTTATTATTTTAGGCCCGGTGTTGACCAGGCGATTTCCGGAAATACTGGCCTGCAGTCTCCAGAGTCTGTCCAAGACTTCAAGCACGGGTTTGGAGTCGGCCTTCGTGTCGATACGCGGTTAGGGCTGATCGGAATGAGTTTTGCGTTGGGTGAAGGAGATACATTCAGCACCGGTAAGATTCACCTCGGACTCATCAACGAATTTTGAATATCTCGCATGCGAAGCCGCCAGGGCCTCTCGTCGGATAGACTTCTGATGTTGGAGCGGGAGATCTGGACCCGGGGAGTCCATCTCATCACGGGGATTGATGAAGCGGGCCGCGGACCGCTGGCA
>JBHHZW010000262.1:0-3958 GCA_046758305.1 Bacteroidota bacterium
CGGTTTTGTAGGAGCGATTGACACCACTCTCTTCGAAGTGAGTGAAGCGGAGTTAATTCAAAAAGCTATTGGGGAACGTGAGGAGTTGAACTCCGCCCAGGCGATGATTCAAAAATCCGAATACGCGATTAGCTTATCCAAACGCAACTATTGGCCGGACTTAAATCTCAGTTTCGGTTACGTCACGATACCCGGCGGAAAAACTGGGGCGCCGGATAATGGCAAAGATGCCTGGTCGATCAACGCCGGTATCAATCTGCCCATCTGGCTGGGACGCCGAAATGCCGCCGTCGATGAAGCGCAGGCGATGCTGTTATCCAATCGCGAGAATTATGAAAACTTGAAAAACGAAGTAGAGGCGGAGATCAAAGA
Organism: Bacteroidota bacterium; assembly: GCA_046758305.1. Classification (GTDB taxonomy): domain Bacteria; phylum Bacteroidota; class Ignavibacteria; order UBA10030; family JAZGDE01; genus JAZGDE01. The sequence goes on from JBHHZW010000262.1 coordinate 373, forward strand.
TATATTCGCTCGGCTCAAAACGGCTGAGCGAACGGTGAATCTCTACGCTCAGCAGCTCATCCCAGACGCGGAACGCACATTGCAGTCGGTGCTGGCCAGTTATCAAACCGGCACGCTGGATTTTCTCAGCTTGCTTGACAGCGAGCGCCTCCTGCTTAACTTTCGATTGGCTTATGCAAAGGAACTGGCGAATTATCGCCAGCAAGTTGCCGCGCTCAAGAGAGCGGTGGGCAGCGAAAACTAAGAAACTTACAACTCAAAGGAGTCAGAGCAATGAGAACAAAAATCCCAACAACGTTGATTTTGTTATTGGGGCTGTGTTTTTCAATCACAACAATATTGGTTTTGCAAGGTTGTTCGAGTGGCGAAAAAACAGCTCAAAAGGCTGAAGAAGAAAATTTATCTGAAATCGATTACTACACCTGCACGATGCATCCATCTATAAAAGAGAAGGAGCCAGAAACGTGCCCCATTTGCGCCATGGACTTGACGCCGGTTTTCAAGGAAACAGCGCAGGTGGATTTGCAAACCGGTCATGAAGAACATGCTCACGAAAATGAACTTGACTATTACACCTGCACCATGCACCCTTCCGTAAAACAGAAAGAATCCGGAAAGTGTCCTATCTGCGCGATGGATCTGGTGCCCATCTACAAAGAGGGCAGTGCGCCGCAAACGGACACCGGGGACAAGCAAGTACGTACAGTAAATGTTCCGTTGTACCAGCAGCAGCTCATCGGCGTGCAGCGGGATACGGTGAAATTACGGCCAGTGGCCAAGACTATCCGCACCGTCGGGCACGTGGACTACAATGAAACCAGAGTTGCTACCATCAACCTGAAATTCTCCGGTTGGATTGAAAAGTTGTACGTGGATTACACAGGCCAGTTTGTGAAGAAAGGGCAAGCCCTGTTTGAGATTTACAGCCCGGAATTGGTTGCGACGCAGGAAGAATACCTGCAGACTCTTAGAAGTGAATTGCAAAAGAGCGCGGTTACAGGGCTGAACAATGGCGAGAATGTTAACCAAGAAAACACCTTACTCAAATCCTCCCGCGACCGGTTGCTGCTCTGGGGAATCTCGGAAAAACAGATTCGCGACATCGAAACCACCGGGGTGCCGAAACTAACGCTGACCTTCTACTCGCCTATAAACGGCTATGTGGTAGAGAAAAATGCCCTCGCAGGTCGGAAAGCCAAAGAGGGAATGGATCTATACACCATTGCCGATCTCTCGACGGTTTGGGTACACGCTGACATTTACGAATATGAGCTGCCGTTCATAAAAATTGGCCAAACAGCAGAAATCAGCCTGGCGTACGACCCCAATGTCAATTACACAGGGAAAGTGGATTACGTCTATCCGACGCTTGAATCCAAAACCCGCACGGCCAAAATCCGTCTGGTCTTTCCAAACCCGGAACTGAAGTTGAAGCCCGAAATGTATGCGGACGTCAAAATCAAAGTGGATCAGGGAGAGCAATTGACCGTCCCCGAAACCGCCGTCTTGAATACGGGCACGCGGCAGTTGGTGTTCGTGGATCGCGGCAACGGCCGTTTTGAACCCAGAGAAATAAAACTGGGCATAAAGGTGGATCGTTACTACGTAGTTTTGGGAGGCCTTGAAGAAGGCGAAATCATCGTAAAATCAGGAAACTTTCTAATCGATGCTGAAGCGCATGTACAAGGTGTGCTGCAGACGATGTAGAAACCTGATAGTCTTTGGAGAATATGATTATGATAGAAAAACTCATCGAAGTAAGTGCAAAAAATAAACTGATGATCTTCATGCTGGTGGCCATCGCTACAGCCTGGGGCATCTGGGCTTTGTTGAATAATCCACTCGATGCCATCCCGGACCTATCCGATGTGCAGGTCATCGTTTTCACCGAATGGCCTGGCCGCAGCCCCGACATTATCGAAGACCAGATCACCTATCCCATCGTGACCAGTCTTCTGGCGGGGCCGAAGGTGCAGTTCGTTCGGGGGCAGTCCTTCTTCGGGCTGTCATTTGTGTATGCCATTTTTGAAGACGGCACGGACATGTACTGGGCGCGCAGCCGGGTGCTGGAATACATGAACGAAATCGAAGCGCAACTACCCGACGGCGTCACCCCTACTCTCGGCCCGGACGCCACCGGCGTCGGCTGGGTGTTTGAATATGCCTTGGTGGACAAGTCTGGACGCTCCAACCTTGCCGACCTGCGCTCATTTCAGGACTGGAATCTCAAATACTGGCTGGAGGCGGTGCCGGGCGTGGCCGAGGTGGCTTCGGTCGGCGGCTTTGTCAAGCAGTATCAAATCGATGTCGATCCCAACAAGCTGCTTGCTTATAACATTCCGTTGAAACGCGTCATTCAGGCGGTACGGGAAAGCAACGATGATGTTGGTGGACGCGTCATCGAAATGGCTTCGACAGAATTCATGCTGCGCGGTCGAGGATATATCAAGTCTTTGGACGACATTGAAAATACGGCCCTGGGAACCGATGGGAACGGCACGCCTATCTACATTCGCAATGTTGCCAATGTTCACTTGGGCCCGGACATGCGCCGAGGCATTGCCGAACTCGACGGTGAAGGCGAAGTCGTGGGCGGCATTGTGGTTATGAGGTATGGCGAGAACGCTCTCAAGGTGATCGAGCGTGTCAAAGAAAAGATCGAGCAAATCAAACCCTCATTACCGTCGGGAATGGAGATCGTCACCACCTATGACCGTTCCGACCTGATATCGAGGGCAATTCAGACCCTGCGCCAAAAACTCACCGAGGAAATGATTATCGTAAGCCTCGTGATCATTCTATTTCTGTTCCATTTTCGTAGCGCCCTGGTGCCGATTATCACGCTGCCCATTGCCGTGGTTATATCGTTTATTCCCATGAAGTACATGGGGTTGACGGCTAACATCATGTCCCTCGGCGGCATTGCCATCGCCATTGGCGCTATGGTAGATGCGGCCATCGTGCTAGTGGAAAATGCGCATAAATCCTTGGAGAGATGGGAATTGGCGGGCCAGAAAGAATCCCGTGCAGCCGTAATCGTAAAATCCCTTCAGGAAGTCGGCAAGCCGATTTTCTTTTCGCTATTGGTTATCACCGTTTCGTTTTTGCCAATTTTCACGCTCGAAGCACAAGAGGGTCGTCTGTTTAAACCGTTGGCTTACACGAAAACCTTTTCCATGTTTTTCGCCGCAATACTTGCAGTGACCTTGGCCCCGGCTCTGATCCCGATCTTTGTCAAAGGCAAAATTCGTTCGGAGAAAAAGAATCCCATCAGTCGTGTTCTTATCTGGCTGTATGAACCTGTTGCCAATTTCGTGTTGCGCTTTCGCAAGTGGGTGGTGCTGGCAGCGGTGGTGATTCTCATTGCAACCGTACCTATTTTTATGCTGCTCGGTACCGAATTCATGCCACCGCTCAACGAAGGCTCGATCCTTTACATGCCGACTTCCATTCCGGGGATGCCGGCCTCGGAGGCGAAGAAAATCCTGCATACACAAGATAAAATTCTGGCGACTTTCCCGGAAGTGGAGCGTGTGTTTGGCAAAATCGGCCGGGCGGAGACCGCCACTGACCCGGCCCCTTTAAC
>JBHHZW010000263.1:0-3956 GCA_046758305.1 Bacteroidota bacterium
TTCCTACTTTGTATCTTCCTATCCCAACCACCTCCCAACATGTGTAAATATCGCCGTACGGGTCCAAGATGAACATCCCATCCTGTGCGCCACAAAACGTTGACCGGCGGGACATCAGACCCTCACCCCTCAAGACTTTCTTTACCAAAGCTTTTATCCCAAAATCCTGACAAGAGATTGCCCTGAGCTGCGGATGCTGCTTTAGCTCATTATAGTACTGCTGCGTAAAGTCTGCTCGAGGCATCAGTTCAAGCGGTTCGGTTTGATTGTACACTTCTGCCCGCCTCCCATCTATCATCAACTGACGGATGCGTTTTTCTTCTTCGTCGAAATCGATATACTGCGCATCGGGATGAAACACGGAGTTTCTGGGCGTTTCTTGCTCTGCGAGTTTCTCTGGTGCAGTCGATTTTGTAATGACGTTTCTGGAAGTTCTGAAACTCAACGAAACGGATGTGACGTCAGAACTAGAGGACTGTGGGATATCGATCGTCGGTATTAATTGGGGTGCCGGGGTACTTGAGCACGAGCACCCACAGCTTGACGAACTTGTTTCCGGCTTTGTAGCATTCCTAGACATTACGGCGTTACATTGTATGCTATCACCTGCAGATGTTACAAGCGCAGAGTAAGCACTAAAACTCGACATATCGCTCCAGCCTTTGTCTCTAAAAACCGCTGAGAGTTGATCTAAATCAGCAAAATTAGAAACGTCTGTATTTACTCGTATGCTAACATTTACACCAGCACGTAAGACCCGATCAACGTTATCCATAATATGACTAAAGGTACTTACCCTGAGATAATGGATTCGCCTTTTGTTATGAGTATCTGGCATTCCATCTATGGTTATTTGGACGGACTCAATCATCCCAGGGCCAAGCAAACTGGCGTAACGACCAAGGTCATACCCATTGGTAATCGCGGAGAATGTGTACCCACGCTTGATTCCTTGTTTCACGACATAGGAAACGATCTCATAGTTTTCAGCGAGCAAAGGCTCACCTCCGTAGAGGGTAATCATTCCGGAATGCTTGTCGCGATTAGGTTGGAGCTCTAACATCGCTTGATATGCTCGGTCAGCCATCTCTTTGGAAAACACTTTTTTTGACCATCCTTTACCTGACCCGGATATACTATTCTCAAAACAATAAGGACAGCGAAAGTTACAATCGTACGCCACTAGAAAGAGAAAGGAGCACTTCTTACTTGTGATCTTTTGGAACAGCTGCGCCATTTTTTTAACGTGTCCTCTCTCCTCCAGCGGAGAACGATCGGTCAAATAACCTCGATGCCTCAAAGTTTCAAGTGTTTCACTCGATAGCGGAACTCGTCCTGTGGCGATATCCTCCTGCGTGACCAGCCCACCGCGCCTAAGGAAATCAGCGACAGGCCTTTCTACCAGATCAAATGCGCCCGTGTATCCGTGTACTAACAAATAATGACCTGAGTCGCGAAGCTCAATGTATATCGTGTATAGACTAGTATGTAATCGCATCGGGCCTTCTATGGACCAAGATGGATCTTCCAAATTCACCGCTGCATGATTAACCACAAAGCCCTTGAGAGTTTTCTCACGAGACATGGCCTGTGAATGGCGGCATCGACTCTGCCGGCGGCGACATAACCGGAAAGCAGAATTCTTCAGGTCGTGGAACCTTTCCAGTGACGCTTGGACGATTTGTTCACCAAGAATATAGTCCTTCCCTTCCGTGGGGGCAAGAAAAAAGGGTTGACCTTGGTGGTTGCGTTCTTAGGTTAGCTTTTGCGTTAGAGTGAGCAGCTCGGTTAGGAGCTCGGGTTCGGGCCGGACCACGGCACGGAAGGATTGCTTCAATATTTGTTTGCTGTTCGTGAGCATGTCCGTATCTTACGTTGTCATTTTGGTGCAAATTGCGATTTTCTCCCATGGTCTTGTCCCTGACGCGCCTGAAAGTCTTTGTTGCACCGTCCTCTCGCAAAAATGCAACCTTTTAGCTAATCTGCTAACAGCGTAAATCCGTTTCGACAAGCAGGCGTTTGGGATTCTCAAATGTCGTGTGACGTATGAACTCAAAGAAGGGAGGCTTCTCTTTTCTCACGAGTTCTTCTCGCATCGTCTCGGATGAAATTTTCATCCGCTCTGCAATCAGTATTATCGAACTTAATCCTTCCACGTGTCCCACGATATAAGCTTTCACGTGTCGAGTATCGATCGGCATATATTGTCCCTCTCTTATTACCCGAGCCACCAAACTATCGCGATGAGCAAAACGCAGAGGTGGCCCATGAGAGATGCAAGTCTTCTCCTTCTTGCGGTAGAGTTGTTTTTCATGGAGAAACAACGCTGAGGGTGCGCGATTTCGATGCGCGAAGAGAGTATTGATTCATTCAAGAGGGTTTTGTATATTCTGTTAAGTTTTTTGGTGGAAGCGATAGTGCAAATTTTCTGTTGAATCAACTCGAGGAGGTGTGCCATGGATCAGCTTCGGTTCTTTCGAAAGGCCCGCTACTCGCCCGGTGAAATCAGTCGCATTCGGCAGTTCCTTCGTCCGAGCGGAACGACGATGATTCTTCCGTACGACCAGTTCGTCGAGCACGATTGTCGGCATCTCGAGGCGGAATCTGATGCAGGCAATCCGGATTATATCATGGAGCTTGGCTTGGATGGCGAATTCAATGCGGTTGCTGTTCATTACGGTCTTGCGAAGCGATTCTGGGCCAAAACAGAGGGCAGAATTCCACTCATCGTTAAGGTGAACGGAAAGACCTCCGTCCCCAGTGATGATGCTGCACTCAGCACACTCACCTCGTGGGTTGAAGACGCGGTCCGGTTGGGGGCAGTGGCGATCGGCTACACGTTGTACTACGGGTCACCACGACAGGATCAGGACCTTCCCCAACTGGCTGCGGTGCGAAGGGAGTGTGATCGATACGGCTTCCCCCTGATCGTCTGGTCTTATCCGCGCGGCAGTGCGATCAACGCGAAAGGAGGACGGGATACGAGTTACGCGTTGGAATCTGCAGCGCGCCTCGCGACGGAGATGGGAGCAACGATCATCAAGTCCAATCTCCCGAAAACGGCAAAAGACGATTTTGTCTCCAACGAAAAAGTGCCGAAATACTACCGATCGCTGGAGAAGGAATTGAAAGCCTTGTCAGGCTACGAGCAAAAACTAGAGCGGGCGCGACGAGTCGTGTTCGCCGCTCAGGGTGTTCCCGTGCTGTTTAGCGGTGGTGAAGACAAGACTGACGCTGAGTTGATGGAAAATGCAGAAGTGTGTGTCAAGGCAGGATGCTTCGGGTTCATCTACGGACGGAACATGTGGAAGCGGAAGAAAGAAAACGCGTTGGACCTCAAGCGCAAACTTGTTGCAATGCTCGATGAGAGCGTGGAACAGCCAGCCTTTGCCGGAGGCGATAAGAGAGGCGGCGTCTTGGTGTAACAATCAAACCCCGTCTCCACGACGGGTTTTTTTGTCCCGGTTTGCGATCGTTCCGTGGCCGACGAAGCTACCATACGAACGGAAAAGACACGCGTTGCGCTGATTTCGATCTTCGCAGCGGTAGTCCTCACCGTCCTCAAGCTGCTCGTCGGGGTATCCACTGGCAGCCTAGGGATTCTCGCAGAAGCAGCCCATTCCGGACTCGACCTCATTGCTGCAGTCATCACCTTTCTCGCCGTTCGCATCGCCGACAAGCCTGCAGACAGCGAGCATCTCTACGGACACGGGAAGGTCGAAAATTTTTCTGCCTTCATCGAGAGCTTACTCCTCCTCCTCACCTGCGTCCTGATCGTCTACGAAGCTGTTCAGAGGTTCTTCATCAAAGCCTTCGAAATCGAGATCAACGTCTGGAGCTTTGCGGTGATCCTCGTCGCCATTGTAGTGGACTACTGGCGTTCACGCGCTCTTTACCGAGTCGCCAGGAAACACAAAAGCCAGGCGCTCGAGGCTGATGCGCTTCACTTCAGGACA
>JBHHZW010000264.1:0-3916 GCA_046758305.1 Bacteroidota bacterium
AAATCGAGCTTGGGGAATTTCATCCTCTTCGAGACCCTCCGCGGTTTGCTGTTCTATACAGCTTGGGAATTTTTCTTCCGCGGTTATATGCTCGTGGGACTCCAATTGACGTTCGGTGCATGGCAGAGCATTTTGATTCAGACTATTCCTTCCTGCCTCTGGCACATCGGGACTCCAGACGGGGAGATTTTTGGATCGATAGCAGGAGGAATCCTCTTTGGTCTGCTTGTTCTCCAGACGCGATCCCTGATTTTCGCATTTATCTTGCATTGGAGCATCGGGTTTCTGTTGGATTTCTTCATTCTCTATCTCTAACTCGCGTTCAGGAGGAGAAATGAACCGCCAGGGCACTTCACTCGAGCGATAGATTTTCGTGCGGTCGAGGTCGCCTGCTTACTATTCGTGGCATTGGCGACCATGTTACTTGTTCTCTTTACCGAGATTATCGAATTTTATCTCTAATGAGATCAGCAAGATCATAAACATCTTTTTCAATGACTTTTTCTATAAGATCGTGATGAGCTTGGAACTGGCGATCTTTGTGCAGCACCCAACGGTGTGGTTCCAGCGAACCACGTCGCCAAGGAGGAACAGGATTTAGCCTCCAGGTAATCGGATATGTTCTGAACAACTTTCATTCATTGTGTTCAAATTTCTTGTTGGAATCGTACTAGAGGAGTGAGCCATGATTGCTTTAGTCACCGGTGGTACGGGATTTATCGGCACGCATCTGATCGACGTTCTTCTCAAGAAGGGATATCGAGTTCGATGTCTTGCGAAGGATCGGATGTACGCGGACTCGTTTCCGCAAGAGTCGGTCGAGCTTGTGATCGGCAACGTCTGCGACTCGCTGCCGTGGGAATCGATGTTTGACGGAGTGGACTGTGTCTTTCATCTCGCGGGTGTTACCCGTGCAAAGAGGAGAGAGGATTACCTCCGAGGCAATTACTACGCGACGAAACATTTCCTGGATGTGTGCAGAAGGTACGGTCGATATGTAAGAAAATTCATCTATGTCAGCAGCCTCGCAGTTGCGGGTCCGTGCAGAAATGGTCAACCGGTCAACGAGCGAACTCCGTGTCTTCCCATCTCTGCGTATGGATGGAGCAAATTGCTTGCCGAGCGTGAGATCTTGCGTTATCGTGACGAATTCCCTGTTGTGATCCTGCGCCCCTGCGCGGTCTACGGGCCTCGCGAGCGCGACTTCTACGCATACATGAAAATGGTCAAACGCGGTTTCCGCGTCCTGATCGGAGGAAGGGAGTCATTGTTCAGTTTTCTGCACGTTCACGACCTGGCGAATGCTCTGGTTCTCGCTGCGGAACACCCGAACTCAACAGGAGAAACGTACTACTTGGGGAGCGAAGAACCGTTCAGCAGCAGGGAACTGGGAGAAACTTTGGCAGACGTGATGGGAACAAGACCTCCCCTGTGCGTCCGTGTGCCACTGTGGTTGACCTACACGGCTGGTTGGGTTTCCCAAGGAATCGGCTGGATCCTGAACAAGCCTGTGTTCTTGAACACCCACAGGGTAAAAGAGATGGTGCAATCGGTCTGGAGCTGTTCGATTTCCAAGGCGAAAAGGGACCTAGGGTTCATGCCGCTGATAGGACTTCGGGAGGGACTGGCTTCGACGTATGCATGGTATGTCGAACACGCGTGGTTATGAGCTGATGACGAGCGTATCCGACCTTCCGTAGCTCGAACAGAAACCGACAGGAACGTAAAACACCCATTAGCGCGCAAACCTTCAGAGGTGACGGTGAGTCAACCATTAGTGACTGAAAGGAAGGGACAAACGATTTACTCCCAGCACAACAGAGGCAGTCAGAGAGAGATACTTCAACGTCGTGTTCGCACAACTATCCCCTTGAACGAGGGGGTGATGGATTCAGCACTGATTCCCCTCAAGACGGGTTGGAAACATCGCTACCATCACATTCGGTTTCGCTTCGTTGATTTCTGTTGTCTCGGATACATGGCGTTCATTGCACTTGCGTTGCCCTTTTTCCACCGGGAGGTAGCTGATTGGCCTGTCGATTTTCTGGTTCATGTATGCCTTGTAGTAGCTGCCCTGGAATTCATTCGTTTGGGCGAAACCCATCCTCAAAACAAAGTCTTATGGACAATCCGCACCTTTTACCCTGTGGCTTTCTACAGCTATGGGTGGATCGAGCTCGACCACATGGTGCGGATGTTTCTTGGTAGTTACTGGGCTACGGATTTTCTGGTCAAGGCGGACAAGGTGATTTTCGGCGTCCATCCCACGCTCTGGGCGAAGCAACTGTTTACTCCTTGGCTGGATGAACTGATGAGTATCTTTTACTCTGTGTACTACTTTTTCATGCCGTTGGTGACACTCCCACTCTACTTTCAAGGGAAACGGGAGGAAACGATTGCAGCATTTTCTATTGTCACATTTACCTACTTTATGAATTTCTTACTTTTTTACAGTTTGCCGGCGCTAGGGCCTAAGATGATCCCATGGATCGAAGAATTGCACACTGCCGAATATACTGGGTATCTAGTCTCCTCATTTAATCGATTTGTCCAGGCCAACGGCTCTGTCATGGGTGGTGCTTTTCCCTCTTCGCATGTCTCCGGCGCCCTGGTTTGGTCTCTGACCGCATGGCGCTACAACAGAAGGTTTGGATATCTACTGCTTCCGATGGTCTTGGGAGTGGCCATATCGACTGTTTACCTGGGCTATCATCACGCGGTTGACCCCACCTCAGGACTGATTTTGGGACTCATTTGTTACTGTATAGCAAAGGCGATTTTAAAGAAACGAAGGGAAGATCCAGTCACTTAAGGATTTCACTGAAAACATGTCCATCGGAACGCTTCCTCTAGAAAATCTTATTAATAGGAAGTGAGGCGTACTGCGGAGTGAACGAGATTCCTGCACCGCTTAATTTTTCGTGAAACCTCAAATTATTCGCTTCCTTGCCATTAGCTGTCACTCCGAGAAAAAGATACATTGAGGAGTGGAGTTGATTCCAAAATAGACTGTTGACAAGAATGGGAGCTTTTCGTAACTTAGTGAGCGCTGAGCTTTCTCACAACATTCCACGAAATCAAATTATTTGTATTCGCATTTGACGTTGCCCGATTCTCGCGGCGTGAGCCTGCGGCTCGACTGTGACGAAAAAGCGACTGAACATTTTTCGACCTGAGTACTCTCTACTTATACTAGCCTCCGTTGTTGACCCTCCGACTTTTGGAGCCGCTGTTGTTTGAAGAAATAGAACAGAAGGAGCAATTAATGATCAATCCTCCTTACTTTAGCCTCTTTGCTCTTGGTTCTCTTGTTATTGTACCACTGTTTCCGTCTGAAGCGCAAAACCTCAAAGGCCTTTTCTACCAACGCTCGTCGAACCACGCTCTCGGTGTCCTTATATCCGGGTGTGCACATAGATGCACATCTCGCTCCCACGAGTCAGCGACTGGCTGGACTGCTATCTGGAGTGGGGCGAAAGCTCTTCAAAAGTGGCGAGACCCCTATTGCCCCTTGTTGGGACACCAGGGATCGTTCGCTCCTTCTACTCTTGATATACCCTATTGCTTGGGCCCACAAGTAGGAACCGAAGCTCAACTATAGCTGCGCACTCCTTTCACATAAGTGTCGGCTAAAGCTTAAAGCCTCTGCGGGGATATGATGCACAATAGATGTACATTGAAAAGTTCGTTTCAAAAAAGCTATTGACAAAATCCGAACATTTTAGTAGCCTACTGTTGCCTGAGAACCTTTAACAACCATCCACAAAACTAAGCATTTTCGTCCAGATTAACCATATAGGATTTTCAGTCGCTCTATTCCCGCCGAGCGATTTCGTAATAAGATTACAATTTTCGAAAGGCAATCCGACGCCTTGCCAGCTGAATATTCTCAACTCCTTTTTCTCTTATCTCTGAA
>JBHHZW010000265.1:0-3906 GCA_046758305.1 Bacteroidota bacterium
ATCGCTTTGACCTTTACAACCCCCAGGGATGTCCGAACCTCCTTTTGGACGCGGGGCAGCGTCCTTCGCTCAGTCTGCTGAATGCGGACGCCGAGCGTCGTGGTCTGGCCGAAGAAAACCTTGAGCACATCGTCAAGTTTCTTCCGGCTGACCATGGCAGAGAGCAAAATCCCGGGACGTCCTTTCTTCATGACGATCGGCAAGAGGTACGCATCGTGCGCGCCGGTGTTGAGTAGCTGCTCAATGACAAAAGGATAGAATTCAGGATTCATGTCATCGATGTTCGTCTCGACGATCACGACTTCGTCCTCTTGATACGCATGATGCGACTCCCCGATCAGAACACGCAGGAGGTTTGGGACTGCTTCGATTTCTCTCTCCCCAGCACCATACCCGGCGCGATGGATTTGGAGACGTTCGAGGGTGAGCATGCCGTGTGAGAGAGCCTTGATGATGCCGGCTCCCGTCGGAGTCGTAAGCTCGAACGGAATCTCCGTCAAGACGACCGGGTACCCAGTCAGGATTTCGACCGTCGCCGGCGACGGCAGCGGAAGCTTCCCGTGTGCCGCCCTCACGTATCCTCCACTTCCAAGCCGAACCGCAGAAGAATACACTGCCTCGATCCCGAAATGTTCGAGGCAGATCGCGGTTCCGACGATATCGGCGATCGAATCGAGGGCGCCAATTTCATGAAAGTGAAGCTGCTCAACCGGCACGTTGTGAATTTTTGCCTCCGCCTGGCCGATCACGCAAAATATTTTCTTCGACTGCTCTTTCACTCGCTGGGAAAGGTCGCTCGAGTCGATCAACTCCTCGATGTCGTGGAGATGGCGATGATAGGTTGGCTCTCCGGAAACAGTGACATCGACTTTCGTGGCGGTCAGACCGCTGCGCGTCAGATGCCGGGCACTCACCTCCAGACCGCGAAGATTGAGTTTTCCCAGCTCCGCCGCAAGGTGGTCGATGCGCAGGCCGGCATCGACGAACGCGCCGAGCGTCATGTCACCACTAATTCCGGAGAAGACATCGAAGTAGACGACCTTCATGACGGCCAAAAGTAAACAAATATTCGCTCAAAGTTCAACTGGCTGAGGACAGGTACGGCTCCAGATGACGGAGGATTCTTTCTGTGCCGCCGAGGTTGTCCTTCACCAACTGCTGTGCACGCTTCCCAACCTCTTTGCGTTTCTTCTCGTGCTCAAGGAGAGATCGCAAACGCCGGAACAGGTCTCGCTGGTTCTCAACCGCAATACCTCCTCCCCGCTCGACGAGAAGGATCGCTTCACGCGAGTTGGTATGCTTCGGTCCGAACAGCACCGGAATTCCGAAGACCGCTGGCTCGAGCACGTTGTGGACTCCCTGATGGAACCCGCCGCCAACAATTGCCACGTCCGCATAGGCATAGAGAGAAAGAAGAACACCGACGCTGTCCACCAGGATCGTTTTTTCACCGTCGTAATCGTTGAGGTTGGAGAAGCGGATCACCGTAGTCTGCCCGTTCAGTACTGCCTCGACACGATCGAGGTTCTCCAGCGTCGGTTCATGGGGAACAAGAACAGTGAGGAGATTCTTTTCTTCCTTCTGCAGCTTGAACACAACAGGGAGAATTACCTCCTCATCGTGCTCCCAACTGCTGCCGATCACCAGGATTCGCTTGCGGCGAACGACAGCGTCCGGAATAACATGGTATTCCTTTGCCTCCTGACTCCGCATCCACACCTGGTCGTACCGGGTGTCCCCGATGACTTCCACCTGGGGATGGTCGAGTCGAAACAGGCCGACGAATCGCTCGTGATCGCTCGACGAAACCGTGAAGATTCCGTCCAGCATCGAGTAGAGTGTGCGGTGAAGGCCGCGAACGAGCGGAAACCGCTGCGTGGAGTCTTCGCTCAACGTCACATTGGCAATAAAAATCGGAACGCGTTTCGCCTTGAGCTGCCAGATGTGATTCGGCCAGAGGTCGTAGCGCACGACGATGGCCAGGTCGGGACGGATGAGGTCGATAAATCGCCGGGCATTGGCTCGAGAATCAAACGGCAGATAGGTGATCACGCTCGCCAACTTGTAGCTCTTCGAGTGCTCGTACCCGGAAGGGGAGAAGAAACTGACGATGATCTCGATCGGGGGATACCGTTTCCTACATGCTGCGATGATTGGCTTCGCGCTTTCGAATTCTCCCAATGATGATGCATGAAACCAGACACGCTTGTGTCCAGGAGGAAGTTTTTCTACACTATTTGCAAGGTTGGCAAACAAGAGCTTTCTTCCGTCGATCCCCCGCCGAACTTTTTCGTTAAAAAGCGACACCAGGTGAACGAGGAGCCAGAACGAAGGGAGCACGAAGACATTGTAGAGGAAGAACCAGATCATCAGACAGTAGTGTTGGAGTGCTTTACGCCAGGAGCGTTTCGAGAGCGCGAGAAACGTCGCTGGCGGAGATTTCCTGCATACACCGAAAGTGAGCCTCCGGGCATTTCGGAAGCCCGATGTGCGTGCACGGTCGACAGTAAAGTCCTTTCCGCTCCACGACGACGCTCTTTGTCCCGTACGGAAAGAATCCAAACTCCTCGACAGTCGAGCCGAAAATCGCAACCACTGGCCTTTTCCTCGCTGCGGCGATGTGCATCAATCCCGTGTCGTTCGTTACCACGGCGGAGCAGTAATCCATCGCCGCGGCGGTTTCCAGCACACTGCAGCGGCCTGCGAGACTCGCAGTCTGCCTGCCTGCGGCCCGCTCGCCACCCCGATTCGGGCGGGTCTGGAGGACCACGGGGCTCGTCCGCACCGATGCTTGGATCGACGCAGCAATCTCCGAGCAGTACGCTTCGTGTTCTTTGCCGCCAAACACCACGATCCGAGCACCCTGCCGATCAACGAGAAGCCGCCCGAGTTCTACGTACCGTTCTTTTGGCCACATCTTCGTCGCGTGCTTTGCTGCAGGACAGAATGCGATGACGAGCTTTGAATCAGCAAAACCATGCTCGTTCATTTTGATCCAGACGTCGCGCATGACGGACTCCGGAACGAACAGCTCAAGGCCCTCGCCGTCGTTTCTGACGCCGAACTCCGCGAGAGGTTCAAGATATCGGTCCGCTAGCGACAAAACGCCAGTAGAGAACTTCCTCTTGAATCGAACGAGTTTCCAGCGGTCAAATTTCCGCTTGTCAACTTTCAAGACTTGGTTTGCACCGCAGAACGATCGAAGGTAAACACTCCGGAAGTTGCCGTGGAGGTCCATGACCAGGTCGTACCGTTCGCTACGAATTCTGCGTCTCACCTCGGTGAGGCCTCGAAGACCAGCGGTTGGGTCAACTTCAATAATTCCGGAAAGATAGGGGTTGAAGCGGACGAGCTCTGCGTACTGGGGTTTGACCACAAAATCCACTTGCAATTCCGGAAACGTTTTTCGAAGATTGCGGATAAGGGGAGTTGAGAGCACAATGTCGCCAATGGAACTCAGCCGAAGGATAAGTATTTTCTTTGGTACAGAGTGCATACACTGCGGGCAATAGTACCACTTTTTGGAACGAAAGGCAACTTCTTCCGTTGACTTGATTTTCTCAAAGAAAATTTGGATACTAATCAACGCTCAACTCTGAGCAGCGTCCGTATCGTGATGAAGAGAATGTAGAGAAGCATGAAGCGAGCATCCACTGTCGGTGAACTACGCCGGAGCGGCTATCGCGTCCTCTCGGTAAAAGGTGAGATGCGGAAGAATCTCATCGAGAACATGAGGAACGGGAAAAGACTCTTTCTAGGAATCATCGGTTATGAAAGAACCGTTATCCCTGCGATTATTAATGCCATCTTGGCGAAGCACGACATCATTCTTCTCGGACTCCGCGGACAGGCGAAATCACGAATTCTCCGGATGCTGCCGAACTTTCTCGACGAATGGATTCCGAT
>JBHHZW010000266.1:0-3903 GCA_046758305.1 Bacteroidota bacterium
CTAGGCTCTCGGCCATCCGAGAGGGCAAGAAGCCGGCTGATTTCCCTCAGGCTAAAGCCAAGGTTTTGCGCCCGTTTGATGAAGCGGATTCTCCGGATCGCGTCAACGGGGAATTGCCGATAGCCTGATTCCCGCCGCGGCGGTTTTGGCAGAAGCCCGCGTCTCTCATAGTATCGGACAGTTTCAACGCCCACGTGGGTCGCCTTGGCCAGCTGTCCTATGGTTAGACTCTTCATGATTCACCCCTGCTTTTTTATAATATAAACCCCGGACCTAAGTACGGAGTCAAGCTTTTTTTTGCAATTTGGGGAAGACTCCAAGGCAGAAACGGGCTTGGGCTAAATCGATTACAGAACCTCAAGACAAAGTCGCAGGCAGCCCGACAAACAATCAATATTTGGCGGTGCGATCTGCCTGGGCAATGGGGACAATGAGTTTACTGCCAACAACCTGTAACACGTCATCATCGCTACTCGCGCAGGACTCCTTGACAGCAAGGAGTACCTTCGCCGCCGCTGTCTCACCCCAGAACCAATCGGCAACCACATCGCTTCCCGGCAATACTTGGCCCGGCTGGGCGGTCACGGCCTCGCAGTAGTAAGCCTTCAGATCTTCCACTGCAAGCTTCAGCGTAAGCCCCAGGGGAAGATCTCTGCGTGGGTTTTCCGGAATACCGCCGTCAAGGAATGCGCCGACAAAATCGCCGATCGCCTCTATGTCTAGGCCGCTCACGCCAACCGTGGTGCGTCCACGTTTTTTGACCGCGAGGTCGTACCAGGAGCGCAGTTTCGTCATCTCGCGTTTGAACGCCGAACGTAACTGCTCCGTATCACTGATGCTGACCTTCTCTGTGGCCAGGTTTACCGGGCAAGCCCACGTGGTACTTACATCTGCTGAGGTCGCCGCATCCTCTGGGAAATTATCGAGCACCGGCCCACTCGGTCTGTCCAGGAGTTTCAGGGCGGCCAGCAGTACCCTTGTCTGAAATGCAACATCGTTCGGCACGCCGAGGGGACGACCGAGTTCGAAAGGCACCCACAGGGCGCGCGGTGGCTTTATGGCCTCGGTGTGTTCGCGGATTAGGCTGATCTGGGTGGTCGGTATCCCTTCCTCTTCGAAAAAATGCGCAAGCGCGCCAACTGCGCGCGTGCAGAACGGTCAGACGGGTACGAGGAGAACGGCACTGACCCGGTCCTTTTTGAGCAGACCAGCCAATTCACGCGCCGTCGATTCCATATGGCGGGGGTCGGTTGCACCCATAAAGGAGTAGTGAAAATCGGCGACACTGCCGATAACACCATCGTCGGCTAGATCGCGGAGCCGGTCCAGGGGAAAGACCACGTTCCAGTCCTGCTGGAAGCCGGTGCGGTCGAAGTTGGTGGAGATATGGGTCATAACAAGATCATTCGTAGCGATGTCACCCGAGATGATCCGGTAGTCGCCCGACATGAACGTGAAGGGACGGTCGTCGCTGCGGTGTAGGCCGGCAGTGGAGACAATTGCAACGCGCCGTCGGTTTAGGGCTGGCCCCTCCACCCAGGGTTGTGTTTCGAAGGTCGGGCACTCAAGCGCGGCAATGTGTGAGCGCATCGGTTCAGGCATCTGATCAAGACGGGCCATGACATTACCTCCTAATTGTATTAAGGCGTGAAATTGTTAGGAACTCGTCTCCGGATAGAGAGACGGGTCCTGTGCTCACCCCTGTTTCTGATATCTCCCTCTCGACAATGAATAGGAATCCTGGGCCTTTTCGTTGATTTTTGTGGAGATACCCGACTCTATGACCTCATTAAGTTATGTGGCTGCCGTATGGCGCATTTTAGCCGAAAGACATCGCTTATATCCCCAATAATATCCGTAGAGACTTCAGGCAGTTCTGAAGATCCTCTTCGTCCTTGCTCACCCTGGCCATCATGATCCCACCTTCAATGGAAGCCACAATTTGCTTGGCCAGTAAAGCAGGTGGGATTTCCGGTTTCAGGTCGCCCCCTTCTCGGGCCTCGATTAAAATCTCGGTAATGATCGCCGTCCATTCACGGAAAACCTCGTTGATCAAATTGGTAAAATGAGGATTTGTGTCACTCATTTCGAGTGCGGTATTGCCAAAAATGCACCCGCCGACAAAATTGGTTTTCTTATGCTTTTCAAGAACGGCATCAAAAAAATTCGATAGTTTTTCAAGCGGCCTTTTACCTTGAAGACTATTTGACAGGAACCGAAAGAAATCGCTTTTAGCCTCCCGTAAGACGGCAAGGCTAAGATCTTCCTTGCTGGGGAAATGAAAATACAGACTCCCCTTTTTTACACCGGTAGCCTGGATAATATCATTGATGCTGGTGTTGCTGAAACCCTTAGAATTAACCAGCGAACTTGCCGTTTTGAGCACCCTGGCCCGAGTCATTTCACCTTTTGTTATGCTTGCCATTTTACCCTCATATTAAACCAACTGTTTGGTACATTATCACTTGAATCGAACTTTGTCAAGCTTTTTTAATTTTCGTTTCCTAACCGAAAGAGGTTTGGCCTTTTCGAGTTTATACCGTTTTCTCATCAAGCATTCACTGTCGTTCACGGCGGTGAGAGTCAAGCGGAGCATAGCCCGGGCGAAGTTCGGATATTCCATGGGCTCCGGACTGTCGGTGTCCAAATCCCACACTTCGAACTCTGCCTCCCTCAGGTATCCGCCAACCTGCTCTTTTAAAATAAATCCGACATGGTCAGATGCAAGGGCGATTCGCATCTTCGATTCTTTCCATAGGGACCTTTCTAGAGCTTCGACAGGTGATGAAATTTAGGGACACTCTTCAGCCCGAGGTTCATCAACATCCCGTTCATCACGATTTGCAAGGTTTGTCTTAATTTCCTGTATATAGATACTTCTGAATATTTATTTTCAAGACTTTCTGGCGCGAAGTGGACTGTATTGGGATAATGGACATACAGATTGACTTTTCCAATGTGTTCATACTCTTCCACTCTTTTTTCAACTTCAAAATGTTTATATTTACTGAGTTCAGCATATGTCATTTCAGTCATCACCATGTACTGATCTGAATCCACTGAATTCTTGAGCAACTTATGTGTTAAGATCACATCTGGACCACTTAATCTTGAAAATCGGTCAATTTTATGAAACAAAACCTCTCCAATATGAACAATGACTTTCAATTTCAAATGATCAGCGCCATCACAAGCACCGCAATGACACATATTTGAATGTATTAATTCATGCAATCGTTTGTGGAACAATTGAAAAAACAGAAATATTTTTTCGCTAATAAAAGATATGACTTCCTCCCAATTATATTCATCCTTTCCCTCTGCTCCGTAAACAAATAGTGCATCGCCTTCAACTTCCACGATACGAAGCGGAATATCTATTTCCGTGATAATGGACTTCATCAATTCCGTGATGATCGCCTGCGCATGGGCAAGCGACATCTTGGTACGCGTTATAAATTTCGTATAGCCGCTGATGTCGGCAATGAGCAAAACAACTCTCTGGGTTTTGGATTTCAATGTCTCACCTTCCTCTTGACCACGCCTGTCCGACCCCCTCTGTAGCGTTCATGACACCCAACGGGCAAAGAATCTCTTGATAAATGGCGTCAACCAGGTTAGTTAAATAGGTTGAAGGGGAAGATGGGGACCAGTCTCTTCAGGGCCACAATGATCCTTCTAAGTTCTTCGGTGAGCTGATCAATCCTTTAGCAGTCCGTCAAGCTCAGAGAAAGATCGTAAGGGAAAAGGGGGGGGAGCCTGTTCCCCCCCATTCACCAGTTATATTATTTGGTCTTTGGAACCTTCGCCGAAAGGGCTCCTACCATATTCTTCATGTCAGTCGGATTCCCATTGGGATGAAGCACGATCATCAACACCTGCCACTTCCCAAAAGGAGACTCG
>JBHHZW010000267.1:0-3885 GCA_046758305.1 Bacteroidota bacterium
CCGGAGCGAAGGCGAACGTTGAACCGCGGTTCCTGATCGACACTCCGACCGCGGGAATTCTCCACAGAGGGGATTTTGCGCTCGACATGGATTTCTTTGGAAACGGTGGCATGACTGTGGGCCTCTCTGCCGGAGTGATCAACCGCATGAGTCTTGGCATTTCCTACGGCGGGGATCGCCTCATCGGGTCGGAGAAGGCGGAGTTCAACGAGGTGCCGGGTATCAATCTCCGGTATCGGATTTGGGATGAAGCCCTTTTGATGCCAGCGCTGGTGATTGGCTTCGACTCGCAAGGTCGGGAGGCGTACATCGATAGCCTCGACCGCTACAGGATCAAGTCCCTCGGATTCTTCGCCGCAGCGAGCAAGAACTACAAAATTTTCGGCAACCTGAGTGTCCACGGCGGCGTCAACTACTCACTCGAACGCGGAGATGGTGATAAGGACCTCAATTTTTTTGGCGGGATTGAAAAGACATTCGGCAGGGATATTTCTTTGATTGTGGAATATGATTTCGCGTTCAACGACAGCAATCGCCGGGCAGTCGGTCGGGCAGTGGGTCGCGGCCGCGGATACTTGAACGCGGGCATGCGATGGTCGGTCGGTGGAGGTTTCACCATTGGCCTCGACTTTAAGGGTCTCGTCAAGAACCGCGACCAGGTTGCCGTCGGCAACCGGACACTTCGCATCGAATTCGTTGAGACATTGTAAGTGTTCGAAAAACTAAACGAACCTCCCGAAGGTGTCCACATTATTACACAACAGATTTTCTTGAGGTTAGAACGAATTGGCAAAACCGCTTCAATTAGCCAGGTTTTGAGGGGCAACCTTTCTGGCATTGTTGTTGTTTTCTCTATATGGAGCAAGAAAGTTTGCCGCTGAGAAAGCGAGGTCGAACCATGAATCCCACGAATATTGTCACAGTTTTCTTGAGCATTGCTCTGTCTGTCTTTCTGTTCTCGGGCTGCTATACGCAACTTGGAGCAGTGAAGTCGGAGGCAGAAGATGAACAGGAAGCTCCCTCTTACGAGAGCGAAAAGTCGGAGGACCAACAAGAATATGCTACCGAAGAGGAATACGATGGTGACGTCTCGGTGACGAACGACTATTACTACTATGACGACGGTTACTACCCGTCACCGCGCTATCGGATGTACTTCCGCTACTACTCCCCATCGGTGTATTTCTGGTCCGCCTACTCCGATCCTTTTTTCGATCCATACTGGGACTGCTACTGGTACTACGATCCCTGGCTCTGTGGAACTTCCTTAGTCTATTATCCCTGGCCAGGCTACTACTACCCGTGGTACCATCCCTATCGCTCATTCTTCGCGTTCCGATTTGGATACTTTAGCCCTGGATATTATTACGATCCCGGATACGGATATCCCTACCGATTCGCGATCTCCGGCGTTCGGGAACGATCGAATCGTGATTTCGGGAGCACGCGGGGAGAGGGAAGGCGTCGCGGTGGAAGTGGCCGTGGGAGTTACACCGGAAGTGACGCATACAATCTGCCGCCGGCAATGCGTTCTCCAACTGCGGTTGGACAAACTGAACGAAACACAGGTGCGCGATCCGACCAGCGTTCGCGACAGCGAGTACGACGAGCTGCGAGGACTGACAGAGGAAAGGACGCGACCGTACGGGAAGGAAAGCGGATCCGTAATACTAACCGGAAAGAGACAGTCCGGCGAGCGGCAGGATCGACGCGAGGAAGGTATACACTACGTCCGTCGAAGACCAGGGATTCAAAACGCGTAACACACGAGAAACGTCTCGCTGATTCCAGGAAGCGCGGCGAGCATCGGAAGGTAACCCAGGGGAAAAAGAAGCGATCCAAGTCGTCTTCGTATGTTCCGCGGCAAAAAGGATCTTCGAAGAAACACTTTGGAACCGACAGGAGAGGGTCGAGTCGGAGCTCCTATACTCGGCCATCTCGATCCTCGCGGCCGAGCGTCGCGCCGTCAAGCGGCAGAGGGGGACGGAATAGTGCGACGAGCCGTTCAACTCGCGGAAGCAGCGGCGGCAGCAGGCGGAGTGGCGGCCGTCGCGGTGGGTGATCCGTAGAGCGAAATGCCATTTGGTTGCACGCTCTTAACGAGAAAGAAGTGCTTTGGTAGAGTGCAGAACGGGAAGGACTCGTGGAATCTGTTGTCGCGAAAATGAATTGCCTCTTTGCACGAGGGGAAGAATTGAAGATGCGAACATTTCTTATCGTTATCAGCTTCTTGTTTCTCCCAGTTTTGACCTCTCATGCTCAATTCCCCGAAGACGCACTGAGACTCTCGACGTTGGGCGTCGGTGTGGGTGGCCGGGCGCTGGGAATGGGCAACGCGTTCACGGCGGTCTCCGACGACTACACTGCCATTTTCTGGAACCCTGCAGGCCTCGCACAGATACGGCGTAATGAATTCAGCGCTGGGATTTCACATCTTGGGTTCGACAATAGGAGCACGTTCTTTGGAAGTCAACGAAACTTTTCGAACAACAAGACCAGCCTTGACAATGTGGGCGTTGTCTATCCGCTTCCGACGCGCCGAGGAAACGCGGTGGTCGCGCTCGGATACAATCGCTCGAACGAATTTGCCACAGCACTTTCCTTCGATGGCTTTAACCCGAGCAGTTCCATCGTGCCTTCTCTCTTTCGGTCCGATACCACGCGGGACATTGCGTTCCTGCTCGCCTTGGAGGGAGAGGACGGTTCGACACCGATCCAGAGTAATGTCCGGCAGTTCGGGACGGTGCTCGAGGCAGGAGGAATCAACCGATGGACGGCCGCTGGGGCAATCGACGTTGCCTCGGACCTCTCTGTGGGCCTAAGTTTGAATTTCCTGACTGGCTCCTATCGTTTTACACGAAATTACACCGAAGAGGACAGCCGGAACATCCACACGATGTTTCCGTTCGACTTCGACGCGCTCGAGCTCGACAACACTGTCGATGCTGACATTGTTGGGTTCACGGCGAAGTTTGGATTACATTACCGGAAAGAGCCAGTGAAGCTGGGGCTCGCTGTCAAGACTCCTTCCTGGTTTGACGTCCAAGAACGCTTTTCAACATCAGGGCGGAGCTTTTTCGACGACGGGTTTAGTTCCTCAGCGAGGATAAATGGAACGACTGACTACAATGTGGCAACCCCATTTGTCTTCAGCGCTGGTGCTGCCCTGACACTGATGGGATTGACTATCTCCGGCGATGCTGACTTTACGGACTGGACGCAGATGGAGTTTCGTGATGCCACTCCCGAGCTGGAGGGGATGAACATTCAAATCAAGGAGATTTTTAAATCCACTGTTAATTGGCGGTTGGGAGCGGAGTATGAACTTCAGCCGCTCGGTCTGAGACTCCGAAGCGGATTCATCATGAATCGGTCACCGTATCGTGGTGACCCCTCCTCGTTTAATCAGAAGTTTGTGACCGGAGGTCTGGGCCTGAATGTGGACGACATGGTGTTTGTCGACGCTGCATACGCACGCGGTTGGTGGAAAACGTTCCGCGTGAACTACGTTGATCCTTTTTCACCCACCGGTGTTTCGCGCACCGATGAGGATGTGAACACGGATAATTTCCTGCTGACCGTCTCGTTTCGGTTCTGACCTATTCTGTTGCAAGGAATTGCCCCGTTTTGTATATTGAGTCCGTCTCGTCGAATCAACGGGACGGATTTTTTTTGGCCAGTCCATCCCGACGAGATACCCTCGACATACCGTCGGCCAACGACTCGTCCCGCTCTGAAACGCCACGAAGTGGTGGCTTCGCCAAAGTGTTCCTTCGGAAAGGAGTCTCCCGCGGCGAAGCCGTCCCTTCCCCGAAGGGGCCACTTCGTGGCGGGAAAGGGACCTTCGGTCTACAACTTTTCGAGTCGGTAGACTCGTAGAGACTC
>JBHHZW010000268.1:0-3884 GCA_046758305.1 Bacteroidota bacterium
GACTTCCTGATCGGTCAACTGGCCGACGCGCTTGTTTTGATCCACACCCGCCTTACTCAGGATCTTTTGCGCGTTCGAACGGCCTAGGCCGTAAATGTACATAAGTCCGATTTCAACTCTCTTATCCTTAGGGAGATCAACCCCCGCGATTCTTGCCAACGAAAAACCTCCTTCGGGCGAACTATCCCTGACGCTGTTTATGCTTCGGATTCTTGCAGATTACCCGCACCACACCTTTCCGCCGAATGATCTTGCAGTTATCACAGAGTTTCTTCACTGACGCTCTGACCTTCATAAGGACATTCCTTTACTTATACCGGTAGGTGATCCGTCCCTTCGAGAGGTCGTACGGTGAGAGCTCAACGGTGACTCGGTCACCCACGAGGATCTTGATAAAATGCATCCGCATCTTTCCCGAGATATGGGCGAGCACCCCGTGGCCGTTTTCCAGTCTCACATGAAACGTTGCGTTCGGCAACGTCTCGGTGATCACTCCGTCCATCTTGATGGCTTCTTGCTTCGCCATGATCTGATTAGCTCACACGGTTAGGATTTCCGCCTTGCCTTTTCGCACAACCACAGTGTGCTCAAAATGGGCGGACGGTTCGCCGTCCTGAGTCCGAACGGTCCAACCATCTTTCATCAATCGGACCTTATGGGTTCCGACGTTGACCATCGGTTCGATGGCGAGAGTCATCCCTTCCCGAAGTTCGATGCCTGTCCCCGGTTCGCCGAAGTTGGGAACCTGCGGTTCCTCGTGCAGGCGTTGACCGATGCCGTGTCCAGCCAGCTCTCGTACCACTGAAAACCCCGCCTGTTCCACGCGCTGCTGGACGGCGTGAGAAATATCGCGCACCCGATTGCTGGCAACTGCCTGTTCAATTCCTTTATCAAGTGCCTCTCTCGTCACCTTCAGCAAGAACTCTTTTTTCTCCGAAATCTTCTCAACTGGAAAGGTTCGTGCGCCGTCGCCGTAAAACCCATCCTTCAGAACCCCCACATCGATCGAAACGATGTCTCCCTCAATCAGCTTTCGCCCATTCGGTATCCCATGGACAACTTCGTCGTCAATCGAACAGCAAATTGTAGCTGGGTACGCTTTACTTTTCCGAGGGTCGTAGCCTTTAAACGCCGGCTGAGCGCCGGTCGAACGAATGAAATCTTCTGCGATCGAATCCAGCTCTTTCGTGGTCACACCGGGTCGAATGTACTTCCCCAACAGCTGAAGAACTTCCGAGACGATTAGACAACTTGCGCGGATCCGGTCGATCTCTTTTTCCGTCTTGATGTTCACCATTCGACTCTTCGCTACCGGTCTTCGACTCCCAGAGGTCTCGCGGCGCCACGATGCCTCGGAACACCACGGACGAGGCGAGCGGACTCGCCGAGAATGCCTTCGGCATCGGATAACCTTCAGAACCGCCTTCCCCGTATCTTGCCGCTCTTCATGAAACCGTCGTAGTGCCGCATCAAGAGATGTGACTCAACCTGCTGCAGCGTGTCGAGCGCAACGCCCACAATGATGAGCAAACTCGTCCCGCCAAAGAAACTCGCAAAACTGGATGTGACACCCATCCGGACCATGAACGTCGGCAGGATTGCGACAGTGGCCAAGAAGATCGACCCCGGCAGGGTGATCTTCGTCAGAATGTTGTCGATGAAATCGGAGGTATGCCTGCCCGGGCGTATTCCGGGGATGAATCCACCCTGCTTCTGCATCGTCTCCGCAACGTCCTTCGGGTTAAAGGCGATAGCAGTGTAGAAGTATGTAAAGAACACGATCATCAACGCATACACGATGGAGTAGGGAACCGACGTGTAGATAAAGTACTGCGAAACACCCTCGAGGAATTCGCTCTCTGGGAAGAAAGTCAGCACGGTCTGTGGGACAAACATGATCGCCTGTGCGAAAATAATTGGCATCACGCCAGCCGTATTGACCCGCATCGGGATGTACTGAGTGACACCGCCGTAGACTTTACGACCGATGACCCGCTTGGCGTACTGAACGGGAATTCTCCGAGTCCCCTGTGTGACCAGCACGACGCCAGCCACGATCAGTACCATCATCGCGATGATGACGATCTCGGTGATCAGTCCACGAACACCGGAGCTCACGAGTTGATACTCGTCCAGAATGGCGGATGGAAAACGAGCGATGATCCCGATGAATATGATGAGCGATATTCCATTTCCGATGCCGCGCTCCGTGATCTGCTCACCGAGCCACATCATAAAAATCGTGCCGGTCGTCAGGAAGATCACCGTAGAAATCGTAAACCCGATTCCTTGCACCTCCAGCGGTACGATCGGAACGCCATTCGCTGTCAGGCGGGTCAGCTGCACACTCACGCCCCAACCCTGAAGAGCGGAAATCAGAACCGTCCCATACCGCGTCAGTTGAGTGATCTTCTTCCGCCCCTCTTCGCCCTCCTTGGCGAGCTTCTGAAAATACGGTACAACAGCGCTGAGCAACTGAATGACGATGGACGCGCTGATGTAGGGCATTATCCCGAGCGCGAAGACGGCAGCGTTGTAGAACGCGCCCCCGACGAACAAGTCGTACAATCCGAACAGTGTGTTCGCCGCCTGTGATCGCGCTGCTTGGGCCACGACGGACGCGTCGACTCCCGGCAGCGTAACATGGGCTCCAATGCGCACGACAATCAGGAGCGCAGCGGTGAAAAGTATCCGCTGCCGCAGCTCCTGAATCTTGAAGACGTTTCGAAAGCTTTCAGTGAGTTGAGACATATCTGTCGATTAGCGGCCCTCCTTCGGTACCGATCCGCCTGAGGTCGACGACTTCCGACGTGTCGGGTCGTCGACCGAAGGCCCCTTTCCCGAAGGCCCCGAAGGGGTCCCTTCGGGAGACTCCTTAAGGAGCGGGGCGACTCGTCGAGCGGTTTCAGTCCGACCAAGGATTTCGACCTTACCTCCTGCTGCCTCGATTTTCTGGATCGCCGCTTTGCTGAAGGCGTGTGCGTGTACTTCGAGCTTCGTTTTCAGCTCGCCATCTCCCAAGATCTTGACAGGCTGTGATTTCCGTGAAACAACACCGAGGTCATAGAGCACTTGCGGCGTTACTGTTCCGTCTGCAACCTTTTTGGTTACAGCAAGCGTCTCGAGATGGCCAACGTTGACCTCTTGGAACGCGACCCGGAACGGACTGTGAAAGCCGAATTTTGGAATCCTCCGACTCAGCGGCATCTGGCCGCCTTCGAACCAGGGTCTGTAGGTCGTGCCGGAGCGAGAACCTTCACCCTTGTGGCCGCGAGTTGAGGTCTTACCGTGACCAGAGCCTTGTCCCCGGCCGATCCGCTTCTCCTTCTTCCGCGCTCCCGGCGCAGGCTTCAAATTACCGAGTATGTTCATCATGGGATTTCTTCTATCGATCCACGAATGCCAACTCTCCACGTGCCATATCTGCCCACATCAGTGCTTCATCCGGCCGTTTTCTCGCGCTCCACCGTTTCCACTCTGACGAGATGTTCCACTTTCTTGATCATGCCGCGTATTTGCGGCGTATCCTTCTGGACGACGGACCAATTCGGCCGACCGAGTCCGAGCGCCTCGATCGTTCGCTTCTGCGGCGAAGGAGTGTGAATGACGCTGCGAATCTGTGTAATTCTTAGTCTTTTCTGATTCATCATTCTTCAACCTACTGTGAACATCTCCTGCACGGTCATCCCACGACGTTGCGCGATAGCGACAGGATCGCGCATGCTCAACAGACCCTTCAGGGTCGCCTTGACAACGTTGTGAGGATTGGTGGAACCGAGCGACTTCGTCAGAACATCCTTCACACCCGCCACTTCCAACACCGCCCGCACGCCGCCACCTGCGATCAAACCCGTCCCGGGTGAGGCGGGCTTCAAGAGTACCTT
>JBHHZW010000269.1:0-3883 GCA_046758305.1 Bacteroidota bacterium
CTGGATGAAATCCTCTGGAAAGGCAACTGTCGCCGTGGCAATATACGGGATCCGGTGTGCTGCCAGAATTTCGATGATATTCTTTTTGTGCTCTCGCTTCAAACTTTCCTTTGGAGTCGTCGTCGTCCAGGCGCCGAAGGGTGTTGCCGAGCTCCGCTGAATGCCGGTGTTCATGTACGCTTCGTTATCGTAGCAGAAATAGATAATATCCTCGTTGCGCTCCGCTGCCCCGGACAACGCTTGTAGGCCAATGTCGAACGTTCCACCATCACCAGCCCAGGCTACGACGTTCGTTTCGGTGTCTGCTTGCACATCCAGTCCCGCCTTCACCCCGGTCGCCGTCGCCGCCGCCGTTTCAAATGCAGCGTGATAGAGTGGAACCGCTGTTGCCGAGTACGGCACCGGTCCATCGATGACCGACCAGCAGCACGCTGGTATCACGAGTACTGTCTGTGCGCCGAGGGCCTTGAGCGCATAGCGCATCGCTAAAGTCGCACCGCAGCCGGGACACGCTAGGTGTCCCGGGCGTAGAAGCTCCGTTTCCGGAAGGCGGATCAGTTGCTGGCTCATATCTAGTATCTGGAGAACGGTCCGATATCTTTCTCTCTTTTCCGCATCCTGATCTGGAAAAGCAATCCCCGAACGATGTACGAATAACGTTCCGACGTGGAGAGGTGGTTGACCGTCGGGGCTTTTATGGTTTCAGGCCTATCCATAAAGGCTCCTTCGATGGCTTGCTTCGACCGTGCATATCGTAAACAATGTCACGGATGACAACGGGGGTGATGTCCCGTCCTCCCAACCCGGCGATATAGCTAAATACACCGGGCGCATAATTTTCTCCGAACAGCACGGATCTGATTTCCTGAGCGAATATCCCTCCAGCGCCAAATGAGAAGTCACGATCGAGAACCGCAATCTTGTTCGTGCGGTAAGCAATGGAACGGATCTCCTCCTCCGGGAAGGGGCGAAATGTCCGCAACTTTAGGAGACCAATTCGCGCTCCCCGTTCGCGGAACTCATCGACCACGATGCGAGCCGTGCTCACCGCCGTACCGGCAAGAATGATGATCTCGTCAGCGTCCTCGCATCGATACTCCTCAACCAGACCTCCGTGCGTCCTGCCAAACATTTCTAAGAACAGCTCATCCTGCTTCTGGATGAGGACCCGAGCTTTCTCCATCGCTTCTTGAATCTTAAAGCGGAATTCCATATAGGTGTCGGCTGACGCTAATCCGCCGAAGGAATGGGGGTCATGGGGATCAAGTCTGTACACGGCCTGATACGGCAGGAGGTATCGGTCCACGAGCTCCTGCGGCGGGATGGAGACAGGCTCGGTCGTATGTGAGAGGAAGAACGCGTCAAGATTGATCATGCATGGAAGATGAACCTTCTCAGCCACGTAGTACGCTTGGAAGATGCTGTCGAGGACCTCCTGATTGCTCTCAGCATAGAATTGCATCCAGCCCGTATCGCGCTGCGAGAGGCTGTCATTGTGATCGGCGTAGATGGACCAGGGTGGCGCCATCGCGCGATTGACGTTCACCATGACGATCGGCAGCCGACCACCTGCAGCCCAGTGCAGCAGCTCATGCATCAGTGCAAGACCCTGAGAGGATGTCGCGGTGAAGGCACGCGCCCCAGTCGCGGAAGCGCCGATACAGCACGCCATCGCGGAGTGTTCGGATTCGACCTTGATGAATCGAGCGTTCAGTTCTCCGGAAGCGCACATCTCGGAGAGCTCTTCTACCACCCCCGTTTGCGGCGTAATCGGATACGCAGCGACCACTTGCACACGTGCGAGTTTCGCCGCATAGGAGGCTGCGTGGGTTCCCTCGATTACCACTACGTGTTGCTCTGCGGGATCTGGATCTCGCCCAGTATTTGCGACCGGCTCGTGCATCGCGGGCCCCTGATAAATTGTTCTTCACCCGTCCAAGAAAGCTACTCCGAGTTCAAATTCCTCCACGCGATCTTTAGACAGGTTGATGTTTCTCAGCCTCCGCTAGCTTCGCGAGGATTCCTTCGATCCGATGTGCGCGCTCCCGAAGGGCCTCTTTGAACTCATGGCTATCCGTGTGAAAGATCTCTTCCCGAAGCTGGGCTTGGGACTCAACCAGTAGATCAAAGAGCAATTCAACCTCATTCTTGCAAAGTTCCAGCATCAAGGCCGCATCCCTCCTCTCCTTTGATCATCGAGTATCACTGCTCGCAGTCGAGATGTTTTTCCACAACTCCTCCTTGCCCGGAGGTTGTCCAAGCGCCTCTTCCACGACAGTTTTCTTTCTCTGAAAAATACTCCTCAACCTTCTTATTTTCGTCATGAAAGATTTCGACCCGAAGACGGGCGTCGTAGTCCAAGAGCATCTCCTGCAACGTGCTCACTTCCTCGTCCATCACTTCTAGAATCATTTTGATGATTCCTCCAACTATCCAATCCCACCGTTATCTCCACGCCATCTCAGGCTTCAACGCCATTGCGGAGCGCGGACACTCCGCAACACAGATGCCGCATCCCTTGCAG
Source organism: Bacteroidota bacterium (assembly GCA_046758305.1). Classification (GTDB taxonomy): domain Bacteria; phylum Bacteroidota; class Ignavibacteria; order UBA10030; family JAZGDE01; genus JAZGDE01. The sequence goes on from JBHHZW010000269.1 coordinate 2,525, forward strand.
TGGTCGTAATCGATCACATACAAGCCGTTACCCGTTGCCTTCGAGATCGCCACATCGGGACAGAAGATCATGCAGTTGTTGCATTCCGTGCAGATCCCACAGCTCACGCACCGCTCGACCTCGCGCAGGGCAGCCGCTGAAGAGTATCCCTCGTTGACCTCTGCGAACGTTTTTCTGCGTGTTCTCAGGGCCGCATGCTTGCTGCGTGATCGCTTCTCCTTCTTGAAATAGGTTACGTTGAGATCTTCGTACCGGACCAATTTTTTTTGATCTCGAACCTCTGGTTTCCACTTGAGGTACTGGTCGATTGCTCGCGCAGCTTCCTTTCCTGCTCTGATCGCATCGACCACTGTCCCGTACGGATTCGTCGCGGCATCTCCTCCGGCGAACAGTCCAGAGAGGTTTGTGGCTTGATGCTCATCCACGAAGATCCTCCGAGCTCCATCCCCGAGTGTTGAACGTAGGAACTCAAGGTTGGGATCCTCACCGATTGCGAGAAGAATCGTGTCGGCGCTGAACGCAAAATTGGAATTCTCAATGGGGACAGGTCTTGGTCGACCAGTTTCATCCACCTTCCCAAGCCGCATTCGAACACATTCCACTCCGTTCACATGTCCCATTTCGCGGTCCACGATGAACCTCATCGGCGCAGTGAGATATTGCAGACGGACTCCTTCACGCTCTGCTTCCACGACCTCGTCGGGAACCGCGGGCATCTCTGCGCGGCTGCGGCGATAGAGGACCGTCACTTCAGAACCCAGACGCAGCGCCGACCGTGCGCAGTCGATTGCAGTATTTCCTCCACCGATCACTACGACCTTCTTGCCAATGGAGACCTTGCGACCACCGCTTAAGTCTTTCAAGAACTTTAACCCCGGCATCACACCCTTCGCGCTTTCACCTGGAATACCGAGCTGCCGTTCCTTGTGTGCTCCTGTCGCAATGAAGGTCGCGCTGTAGTCGTTCAGGTCCGGCCACCCGAAGTCTTCACCGAATGACTTGCCGAGAACAAATTCCACACCCAACGCCTTGATGTCATCAATTTCTTTATCCAGGACTACACGCGGCAATCGGTACCGCGGAATACCCATTCGAAGCATCCCGCCGGGTTCCGCATGAGAATCAAAGATTGTGATCTGATACCCGAGACGCGCAAGCAGGTAGGCACAAGACAATCCTGCCGGACCCGAACCAACCACCGCAACGCGCTCCCGTTTCGGGCCTTCGAGGAACGGCATCGGTTCGTGGTTCGCAAGATTTCTGTCGGCAACGAATCGCTCGAGACAATGGATCGCAATGGGCTCGTCGAAGCTGGACCGATTGCACGCACGCTCACACGGGTGATAGCAAACTCGGCCA
>JBHHZW010000270.1:0-3846 GCA_046758305.1 Bacteroidota bacterium
TTGTTGAGTGTGAAGCAAGGGGACTCCGAAGAGGACGCAAAATACCTGGCGGACCGATGTGCGTCGCTCAGGATTTTTGAGGACGAGAACGGCAGAATGAATCGGTCGGTTCAGGACGTCGCGGGAAGTGCTCTGGTTGTGTCTCAATTTACGCTGCACGGCGATACGCGAAGAGGAAACCGGCCAAGCTTTGACAAGGCTGCAACCCCGGAGGTTGCCGAGCACCTCTATGAGGTATTCCTCGAACAGCTGAAAACGCAGCTCGGCGAGAACAGAGTTGCGGCCGGAGCATTTCGGGCGATGATGGACGTTGAACTAGTGAATGTCGGGCCCGTTACCATCATGATCCAAAGCAAGTCGGAGTACACCTCATTATAACGTTCCATTGAGCGAAAGGATACTGGAATGCGCAGCCTTCTGTTCGTGATGTTCGTCTTGGTATTCTCAGCAAGTGGCTCTGCAGAACGTCCGGAACTGCGCGAAGCGACAAGCGCTCATTTCACGATCCGGTTCGGGTCGGACTACGACGATGAAGAAGTCGAGATGGTGAGGAGCGAGCTCGAATCGGCCTACCGTCTCCTGAATCAAAAATACGGCCTCAAGGTGCAGAAGAAGCTCCCCGTGTACCTGACCAGCTCTGAGGTTTCCTACAACCGCAAAGTTCCCATTCGTGAGCGGTGGGGGGCGGCATACAGCAATGGGACGTTGTACTTTCGGCCAATAAGCTACATCCAAGAAAACGGTGGGCTGAGAATCACGGTTCGCCATGCCCTCGCTTTTGCGATGCTTCGACCGATCGTTGCGAGCGGTTGTCCGCCGTGGCTCGCAAGATCGTTTGCCGTGAACTTCTCGGGCGAGATGGAAATTCTGAGCAAACCGTCGCAAACCCGCATCAAATTCTTCACGGACCTCAACGAGGTGCTCGAGGAGGCTCGGGGGCTGGCAGACCTCGAGACGAGTTACTACACAGCCGGTCTTGCCGTTCGCTATTTCGAAGAAAGGTTCGGATCGCGAAAGGTGGCGGATCTGATCAAGAGTTTCGATGGTCGATCGCTCGACAACCAGGTGATGGAGAAAGTTTTTGGTCTACCGTTCAATGACCTGCAGTATGAGTGGGCTCAATACGTCGACAGGCGGATCAATGCTAGCCAGTAAGGGACCCCCTCGTGCGGATGCTGATGATTTTTTGTGACGGAGTTGGTATCGGGAAGGCTGACCCTGCCATCAACCCATTCTTTCATGCTGCCCTCCCGACTCTCTCCTCGTTGTTGGGTTCTCAATTACCCCACCTGTGTTGCCGGCATATCCAAACCAGTCAAGCAACTCTCATCCCGCTGAACGCCACTCTCGGAGTCTCCGGGTTACCGCAAAGTGGAACTGGACAGACGACCCTTTTGACGGGTGTGAATGCGGCGCGCCTCATCGGCAAGCATTTTGGCCCGTATCCCTATTCGGCGCTGCGACCGATCCTGAATGAGAAGAACATCTTTCGTCAGTTGATCGAACGGCGCAAACGGGTCTGCTTCGCGAACGCCTACCCTCGTCCGTTCTTTGAATATGTCCAGTCGGGAAAGACGAGGCTTACGGCCACGGTCCTTTCCTGTCTCTTTTCTGATGTCCAGCTTCGCGGCGAAGAAGAGCTCCGCGCAGAGGAAGCAGTGTCCTCTGACCTGACACGCACACGCTGGAAGGAACTTGGCCACGATCGGGTGGAGCCCATTGCTCCCGAGACGGCTGGCGAGCACTTGTACGAACTCTCTCAACAATCTGACTTCACGCTGTTCGATTTCTACCTCACCGACCACGCGGGGCACAGTCAGTCGATGCAACAGGCTGCCGAAGTGCTCGAGCGGTTCGATGGATTCCTGTCAGGGATCCTTCGCCGATACGACGAAACGAAGATGCTCCTCCTCCTGACAAGCGACCACGGCAATAGTGAAGACCTCTCGGCGAAATCACATACGCGGAATCCTGTGCCTCTCCTGCTCCTCGGACGATATCGTGAGGATGTCGCGAGTCGGTTGACAAACCTGACCCATCTTACCCCATGCCTTGTGGATTTTCTGGCGAGGTCCTGAAGGATCGGGAGGTCACACTTCGTACGCTCCTTCATCCTCGACCAGCGCTCAAGGTAGCGCTTTCTTACGTCGTTGGCGTTCTCGTCGGATGGTACGTTTCTCTTCCCGCTCTTCTCGTCTTCGCCAGCATCCTGTTCTTGGGTGTAGCAGCCATTGCGGTTTCCCGGTCCTCCAGTGAATTCTGGAAATGTTTTCTCCCTCTCTTCCTGCTCCTCGGTGTAACATGTGCCGGTGCGTATAAGATTACGCTCGACAAGCGTGTGTTTCCGGCCTCCCACGTCGTTCACTTCGTCAATGATCGTGACTCGGTGGTAGTACGGGGGAGCGTCGTCTCACAGCCAACGAGACCTGGCGGCCGAGTTCGATTCTTGCTTCGAGCGGAACGGATCTACCGGCACGGTACCGTCTTCTCCACGGACGGTGATGTAATGGTATTCATGAGTTCTCGAGCGGCTGAAAGCGATACGATGCCCGAGATCTCTTACGGCGATCGATTGATACTCGTGGGGAGGTTGCAGAGTCCCTCGACAGCTCGGAATCCTGGGGACTTCGACTATCGGCGGTATCTGGAGGTGAACAACATCTATGCGACGATGTACATCTCCAAGAGAGAGGGGATACAGCCCGAAGGTGTCGGCAGTGGGAGCTGGCTTCAGCGCTCGGTGGTGGTTCCCCCTCGCCGGCGATTTGAGTTGCTCGTGGACAATGCGATCGGTGGAGATGAAGCAGAGTTCTTGAAAGGGCTCATCATTGGAGACAGGAGCGGGATCTCGACGGAGATCAGGAGCTCGTTCGTGAACGCAGGAGTCATGCACGTGCTCGCGGTGTCCGGATTGCACGTGGGGATCGTTGCCGGGATTTTCTTCGTGGTCTTCGGTCTTCTCAGGTTGCCACACCTCTGGAAAGTGATCGGCACAATCATTGGACTCGCTTGGTACGCGGCTCTGACCGGTCTTGCGCCTCCGGTCGTCCGCGCGGCGATCATGGCGACCGTTGTTCTCTTGGGGTCACTGCTGGAACGCCGTGTCGATTCGTCCAATTCTCTCGCCGTCGCAGGACTGGTCATTCTCCTCGTTGACGCCAAACAGCTGTTCCATCCAGGCTTTCAGCTATCCTTCGTCGCGGTCTTCGCGCTCATCTACATGTATCCGAAGTGGATCCGGCTCAACTCCATGCTTCCACGAGCGTTAAAGGAAAACGTGTTTGTGAAGGGTCTTCTCAGTTTGCTCGTGCTTTCGGCGGCGGCTCAACTTGGCACGTTGCCGTTCAACGTTCTGTACTTCGGGAGAATATCGCTCGTTGCTCTCGCGGTAAATCTCCTCGTGATCCCACTGGTCGGCATCGTGGTGCCTCTTGGATTTCTGACGCTTATTTGCAGTCTAATCTCCCCGTGGCTTGCAGGCGTTTACGCTGAAGTTGCCCACCTGATACTAGCATGTATGATCAAGCTGGTCAATTTGGTCGGTAACCTGCGATGGTCGGCTGTCGAGATTCCGCCTCTCAACGCTGCTGCCGTGCTGTGTTTCTACGGAATTCTCCTTTCCGTCGTTCACTGGAATCATCGTTTCGTGCGTCGTGCCGCAGTTTTTGTCGTATCGCTGAGCCTGACAGCTCTCATTTGGACGACTGATGTCGGCGTTCTGAATCCTCAAGTGCTGAGAATCACGGTGCTTGACGTAGGTCAGGGGGATACGATATTTTTGGAATTTCCGGACAGAAAGACCATGTTGATCGATGCCGGTCCGAGGACAATGCATTCGAACGCTGG
>JBHHZW010000271.1:0-3839 GCA_046758305.1 Bacteroidota bacterium
GTGCGCGAGGGCGAGTTCGTCTCGATCGTGGACCTCGACCGGGTGCTCGACCTCCTCGCCCGGCCTCCGGTGTTCTTCTTCAAGATGTACATCCTTCGTCTCGGGTTTCTCGACGGCATCCCGGGATTGATTCTCTGTGCGCTGTCATCGTGTTATGTATTCACGAAATATGCGAAGTTGTGGGAACACAGGCGTTCGCCCGTTCCACACGATTGAGGTCTCGCTCTAGCGTCGTACCAGTGAGTGAAGGAAGCTCAGACACGCCACGAAGTGTCACGCTCCGAAGTCCCGCCACCCGCGAAGCGGTCACTCGTGAAAGGTGGTGGCTTCGCCAAAGTGTTCCTTCGGCAAGGAGGGACTATGGAACAGCAAAAAGCTCAATTGCTATTCAGCCAGCTTGTTGGTATGTTTCATGCGGCTGGGATGCAGCAGATGGGAAAGCTCAAGAATCCACTGACCGGAAACATCGAGCACGACCTCTCACAGGCTCAGGTATCGATCGATATGCTCGATATGGTAAAAGAAAAGACTAAAGGGAATCTTCGCCCGGAGGAGGAAAGATTCCTGAACAGCGTACTTTCGGAACTGAAACTCAATTTTGTCGACGAGTTGAACAAGAACCAGGCCGCGAAGACCGATGATCAGGTCAAGTACCCTCCAGAAGGCCAGTGACATGAAGTTCGGCATCATGGGAAATATGGAAAAACCTCAGCTGGTATCCGTGACGACTGGGCTATTGAGAAGCCTCAGGAAGAAAAAGGTCGAATATTTCGTAGCTGATGAGCTTGCAGATCGGGTCAACCGGGAAGCTCGTGATACCTTGGTCGATGACGAACACCGACGCTCTTTGAAGGTGTTGCCGGAGTATAGTGATCTCTTGATCGCCTTTGGTGGCGACGGGACGATGCTTGCCGCCGCACGTCTCGTCGGAGTGAGGGGCACACCCATTCTCGGTGTGAACCTCGGGAAGCTGGGATTCCTTGCTGAGATTTCAGTCGAAGACCTCCACACATCGATCGACGAGATCCTTCAGAATCACTACATCATCGAAGACCGCATGGTACTCGAAGCAATGGTGGCAGGATCCTCTACCCGATTCTGTGGCCTGAACGACATCGTCATCGATAAGAGCGGTTTAGCTCGGGTCATCAATCTCAAGACGTTTGTCGACGAGGAGTACCTAGTTACCTACACAGCCGATGGTATCATTATCGCGACTCCGACAGGCTCGACGGCCTACTCGTTGGCGAGCGGCGGACCGATCGTAGTACCTGCGAGTCGGGTAATTACACTAACGCCGATCTCTCCGCACACGCTGACCGCGCGGCCTGTCATCCTTCCGGATACGAGTACGATCACGGTGGAGGTGGACGGTAAGGCAAAGGCAGTTCATGTTACGGCGGACGGACAGTTCGAAGAAGTACTCAGTCCGCCTGTCACGTTCAGGATTCACAGGGGGGACTATACGGTTCGACTTGTGAAGCGAATGGATCGGAGCTACTACGATGTCCTGCGGACGAAGCTGATGTGGGGGAGGGACGTACGGCTGTCAGGAAGTCAGGACCGGTGAATCCGTTCGTTGAGGTTCAGCCCCTCGATGTTGATATTCCGCACAAAGCTTGATTCATCTGTCAAGCAACCTATCCAAGTATATCCAGCGATTAGTTATTCTTTGCCCCCTCGAGAATCCACTGACGAATAACGTTGATTTGGTCGGAGGGCAGCGGTGCGCGATTGAATGGCATCTGCGGTTGGATACTTCCTTCAATCCGTTGAACCAGCACGCTCGCGTCGGGATCGCCCGGCTCGATGATGCCAGGTCTCGCCGTGGTCTCAACATAAGATTCCAGGCTCAGGTCACTCTGTCTTGTCGAGCTATTATGACACCCCGATATCGCGCAGCTCTGGTTGAAGATCGGCTGAATGTGCTGCCCGTAGCTAATGTTGGATTCCGGGGAGAGAATTTGGCCGGACGTCTCATCTTCGCAGCCCATGAGCAGGACCGCAGCAGCCAGAACACAGCCAGCCGCTGCGGAAATGATTCTCGGGTGCTGGGCGGACGGGAGTAGTCTTCTCATACAGCCTCCTTCGGTTCGATCGATGCGAGGTACAACTGCCCTATCAAATGGTAGCTCAGCGGATTGCTGTAGAAAATCGTGAAGAGGTTTCCGATGATAAAGGGGAGAAATATGATCCCTTCGCGCGATTCAAGCCCGATGATCAGAAATGCGACGGTCAGAGAATTGCTCCAATTGTTCTTGAAAAACTGGAATATCTCACCGAGTGCTCATCCATCACCAATCTCATCCCTCTCCGCGAAGCGAATCGTGATCAGCGAGGTGAAAATTATTGGGGCAATTGCATATGGGACAGTCGCGAAGAACAGTACCACATAGAATAACAATAGGAGGGACACGCCCGTTCCTTTGCTCTCTGTGACTCCTGTGATAATTCCAAGGAAGTAGAGAATCAAAGCGACTGCGATGATCGGGAGAAGACACACTACATATAGGACCACGTATCTGAAGCCGAGCACGATCTGAGCTCCGAAGTCGGACCAGTCAGGAAGAGGGGTGGAATCTTCGCGCATCACACGCTGAGGGATGCGAACAGAGTAGCCAAGCAGGAAAAACAATCCGATCAGCACGGGAGAGAGCAGCACCATCAGAGCACCGATGAGGAATTAGCTGATCCAATCCGGGTCACGGAAGGGGAAGGCGAACGCATCACCGATCCGCTTCATACGGGGTCTCTACGTTGGGGAATGCTCTCAGCGAATTTTCTTCAAGAAACGCGAAAAGGAACGCGTTTGTCCCATTTCAATCATACGGAAATAGGGTCGTACTTTCAAGGGGATTTTTCTGTCGAACTGATCAATCTTAATAAGCATGCTGACAGAGGCAAAGTGACCGGAGGATCATTGCGAAAAAGATCTTGCAATTTATCGGATAATCTCCTAAATTCTTGCACTTTGTTTCAGGGAGGGAGAGAAAAAATGGCGCAAGCTGTCTCGGACAATTCGGAAGGTGCGTCGAAAGGAAAGGTCTTCATCGTGGACGACGACACGAGCTTGGTACAGCTCCTCAAAATCGCTTTGGAGTCCCGCGGATACAAGGTAGAAGCCAGTGCGTCCGTAGATGCACTAAGACCGAATGTCCTGCGGTTTCGTCCGGATGTTCTCCTGCTTGACGTGTATCTTGGTTCGGGGAAAAATGGACTGGAACTGCTCGAGGAAATCAAGAAGGAGAATAGTACAAAGGACGTTCCGGTGATCGTCATGACGGGATTTCCATCGAGCGCCACGGCTGTGCAGGCAATCAAGGCCCAGGCGGAGGATTATTTTGAGAAGCCTCTGGACTTCGACCGACTTCTCAGGACGATTGAGGAAATAACAGCGCGCAAAAACTAGATGGGTCAGCCTTCCGAGGATCTCGGGATTCCAGCGGCGTTTTCGTATCTTGGTGAAAGGGACCTAAGAGGGACAGGGGTATGACTGACCTGGTACGCATTTTCGTAGCGGCAAAAAGGCAAGTCGTTTCTTTGAGAACGAAGTTGCTCGGTCTGCTCACGGGGCGCCTGGGACCCATGAAGCGAAGTTTTCCTTGTATGTAACGGTGAAACCTCTGGGGCTGTAGCTCAGCTGGGAGAGCGCCTGAATGGCATTCAGGAGGTCGAGGGTTCGATTCCCTTCAGCTCCACATTCTGCTCTACGGTGTTGGCGAATCAGTGTGCGGTCTTCGGTAAGCTTCATATCCTGCCACGTGGCGATCACACTCTGGCAATTTTGAACCGATTCATTTCCATCCCTGTACTTGCGCTTCTTCCGAAAGGTCCCGCTG
>JBHHZW010000272.1:0-3810 GCA_046758305.1 Bacteroidota bacterium
TTTATTCCGAACTCTTGTAATTGGGAAGCGTATTTATTTCCGACTCGTTTGGGTATATTCTTTCGGCGACGTGTCGCGAGTTGTATTTTTTCGGAACAAATAAGCCCAGATCAGCAAAAGCATTAAGAATGAGATTAAGACATAGACGAGCTTATATTCGATGTATAAGTGCGATGACTTGCCTATTGCTGATGATTAGCAGCTCAGAACCGGTTATCTTGTGTATAGGTGAGGACGGCCACGTCGCCATAGAAGCTGCAGGCAGTGAGTGCTGTGAGCATCTTCCGGTCGGTATCTCTCAAAGGGCCTCCATTGTCTCTGGCGAGGGTAGGCCCTCAGCGAGTATGGACTATTCTGGCTCATGCGTGGATATCCCGCTTCCTGGCGGACTGCCCAGAGCTCTTAGTACCGTTAAGAAAGTAAGTCCCACCCTCTTGGCTTTGACCGTAATTTGCCCCTTGAACACCAAGTGCTCCGGTTTTTCTGAATTTCAGCTAACTTCAGAATTCTTCATACTAACTCCCTACTTTACTCCTCTACGTTCAGTAATCCTCCTAATTTAATCTTAAGCAACGTCCAGCCCGTTCTGTTTGTGTTTCATCAGTAAGGCTGTGCTTATTGTGCCTCCTATCTGGATCTACCCAGAGGGGGTCAAATCCGTAATTTATATGTTTTTGGATTAAGGTTATGTTTACAAAACTTTTGTCGCTTTTAACAATCTTATCGGTAGTCGTTATTTCTGGATGTACCCATTCCCATGACCAGGATGTGTGGGTGGACCGGGTCCCGTTAGGGCAAGAATTTCAAACCTATCAAGCATCTCCCGTACCACCCGAGATCGTTTCAGATACTCCGGAGATTGCCGAGCCAAAGGGAGTCATAACTTTGTGCGAAGCTTTGGCGATGGCACTTATGCACAACCCGGAACTTAGGGCGTTCTCCTGGGAGGTTCGCGCTTCAGAAGCAAGAACTTTGCAAGCGAGTCTTTTACCTAATCCGGAAATCGAAGTTGAAGTGGAGGAGGTTGGTGGAACAGGTGAGCGAAGCGGTTTTGATGGTGCCGAAACCACGATCCAACTCGGTCAACTCATTGAACTGGCCGGAAAACCGTCAAAACGAAAACGGGTTGCATCACTTGAAAGCCAATTGGCCGCGTGGGACTACGAAGCTAAACGGCTGGACGTGCTTACCGAGGTGGCACATGCTTTTGTGAACGTTCTTGCGGCTCAGGAAAGGCTAACACTGGCTGAGGAATTAGTACAATTGTCTGAACAAATTTTGAACACTGTTACGCAGCGAGTCGACGCGGGAAAAGATTCACCAGTGGAGAAGACCAAGGCACAAGTCGCTCTCGCGAGCGCTCGCATCGAACAAAAGCAAGCTCATCAACGTCTGGCCTCTGCCCGTAAACAATTGGCGGCCACCTGGGGAAGCATATCACCTGTTTTCGAGGGGGTGAGCGGTCGGCTGGACATTACATTTCCCATCCCGTCTGAAAGCGAGCTAAGGCGCTTGTTAGAACAAAATCCGGATTTGGCTCGGTGGGCTGTAGAGATGGAAAGGCGGCGGGCTGCTCTGGAATTGGAAAAAGCCAACGCAATTACTGACCCAACAATCTTCGGCGGAATGCAACGCTTCAACGAGGCCGATGATACAGCAGTTGTTTTCGGTTTATCAATTCCGGTGCCTGTATTTAACCGAAATCAAGGAAGGATACTTGAAGCCAGGTACAATCTCGCCAAGGCCCGGAGGCAGCGAAAGGCAGTTGAAGCCAATTTATACGCGACCCTGGCTGATGCGTATCAAGCTCTTTCCAGCGCATTTATCGAAGTAACAGATCTTAAGAACGAGGTTCTGCCGGGAGCTCAGAGCGCATTTGACGCAGCCAGGCGAGGATATCGCGAAGGTAAATTTGACTACCTGATGGTCCTGGATGCCCAACGAACCTTCTTTTATTCCAGAGCGAGATATATTGAGTCTTTAGCGGCCTACCATGGAGCGAGGGCCGATGTGGAACGCTTAATTGGGCAAGGGATTGATACAATAACAACTGTTCAGAGATAATTAGGTGAAAGGACCAAAGCAATGAAACACAAGGCACTTTTGACAATGGCCGGTTTTCTCCTGACAGGAATAGCTATTGGAGCAGTGGTCGGTTGGAAATTCAGTTTGGCACACCATTCCAAAGACCACATTCCGTCGGAACACGAACTTCACAATGAAGAAAATGGACACGATGAGCATGGGGATGAGGATGTTGTCCAATTAAGTGAAGAGCAGATGAAAGAGTTTGGCATTGAAGTCGGCACGGCAGGACCGGGAGAACTTCAGATACGTATTAACTTGCCTGGCGAAATTGTCGCTAATGCAGACAATTTGGTCCATATCGTTTCTCGGGTAGATGGCATTGTGCGAGAGGTCAGAAAGAGATTGGGTGACCCTGTTCGCACAGGGGAAGTTATGGCCGTAATAGAAAGCCGTGAATTGGCTGACGCCAAGGCCGCATACCTGGCTGGACTTGAACGTTTAGCATTGGCCCAGACCAATTTCACCCGGGAGGAGAAACTTTGGAAAAGCAAGATTTCTTCAGAGCAGGAGTATCTCAGCGCAAAACAAGCCCTCGCTGAGGCACGTATTGCACTGCGCAGCGCCGAGCAGAAACTTCATGCTTTGGGCTTCACCCACGAATATTTGAAAAAGTTACCGGCTCTTCCCGATGAAGAGTTTATCCGATATGAAATCGTGGCACCGTTTGATGGAACCATCATCAAAAAACACATCACCTTAGGCGAAGTTCTCAGCAGTCAGTCAGAAATCTATGAGATTGCTGACCTGAGTTCTGTCTGGGTTAATCTGACCGTTTACCAGAAAGATCTTACCTCGGTGGATACGGGACAGCAGGTGGTGGTCCGTGCCGCCCAGGTCGGTACCGAAGCGGCCGGTGTGATTGACTATGTCAGCCCAATCGTTGAGGAATCGACGCGGACGGCCACCGCCCGTGTGGTGCTGGAGAACCCTGATGGTCTTTGGCGCCCCGGCATCTTCATAACGGGCGAAATCGATATTCGGGAAGTTGAGGTCGGTCTACTTGTTCCCCGCAGTGCCCTTCAGACGCTCGACGGCCAGGATGTTGTGTTCGTCCAAACCCCGGAAGGCTTTGAGCCCCAACCAGTCAAGATTGGTCTATCGGATAGTGAGCACGTTCAAATTGTCTCCGGTTTGAAGGCGGGTCAACGCTTCGCAGTGACCAACAGTTTTACACTCAAAGCCGAGCTGGGCAAAGAAGCGTTCGGTGGCCATCTCCACTAATGAATTCTAAAGGAGAGTAATAGCGATGATACAGCGACTAATAGACATAGCCTTGCGCAATCGTCTGCTTATGATGATATTGGCCGCGCTGGTGATGGCGGCTGGGTACTTGACCTACCAGCATTTGCCCATCGATGCCTTCCCTGATGTCTCGCCAAGCCTGGTCCAGGTGTTCACTGTAACCGAGGGTTTGGCCCCCGAGGAGGTGGAGAAGTATGTTACCTATCCCATCGAGGCAAAGATGACCGGCCTGCCGAAGGTTACGAATATCCGCTCGGTCTCGAATTTCGGGCTCTCCGTGGTCAACATCTACTTCGAGGACGGCACAGACATCTACTTCGCCCGCCAGGTTGTCAACGAACAGCTCCAGGAGGCGCGCGAACAGATTCCCGAGGGGTTCGGCGACCCACAGATGGGACCCATTGCCACCGGCCAGGGCCAGGTGCTCTACTACTACCTCAGAGACACCACCGGCCGATACTCTTTGACGGACCTGCGCAC
>JBHHZW010000273.1:0-3784 GCA_046758305.1 Bacteroidota bacterium
TGCCGAAGAAAAAGCCCGGTTCGTCCATGAGGCACAGGCAATTTCTTCGCTGAATCATCCGCACATAGCCACCATCCATGACGTGGAAGAGATTGAGGAGCACAAGTTCATCGTGCTGGAGTATATCGAGGGCGGGACGCTCAAACGGAAGGTGAAGCATAAGCAACTTCCCCTCCGTGAAGTACTGGACTATGCTGTGCAGATCGCAGAAGGACTGGCCTATGCGCACAAGAAGGACATAGTTCATCGGGACGTCAAGACCGATAACATGATGATGACCGGCGAAGGTCAGATCAAGATTGCTGATTTTGGCCTTGCGAAGCTCAAAGGAACCACCAAAGTCACGAGAACAGGCAGCACCGTTGGGACAGCAGCGTATATGTCCCCGGAGCAGGCGCAAGGGGGAGAGTCTGACCATCGGTCGGATATATTTTCTTTCGGAGTGGTACTGTACGAGCTGATCACGGGAGAGATTCCGTTCAAAGGAGAGCACGAAGCGGCGTTATTGTACGAAGTCGTGAACACACCAGCCAAGCCGTTAAAAGAGGTGCGCTCAGATGTTCCTGATGAGCTTGAGCGCATTGTCGGCAAGGGGATGGAGAAGAATGCAGGAGATCGGTATCAGCATGTAGATGAAATGTTGATTGATTTGAAGCGGCTGAAGAAGGAGCTTGAGACAGAGGAGATTCTCAAGAAAACGGGTGTACGGGCGGTCGTTCAGAAGAAGAAACTTCGGTGGCTTGTTCCTGCGTCTGTGGTTGCAGGTATTGCCGCCTTGGTTATCGGTTATATCGTTTTCCAGCCTAAAGCGGAAAGCGGGGAGAGAATTCCAGTTGCCGTTGTTGATTTTGTGAATGAGACGAAAGAGGAAGAATTGGATGGACTTTCTGGACTACTCATCACCTCGTTGGAACAATCGCGAAGGCTTTCTGTGGTCACACGGTCTCGGATGTTTGACATCCTCAAACAATTGGGGAAGGGAGACGTTGAACGCATCGATGAGACTCTGGGAAGGGAGATTTGCAAACAGGCAAATGTGAACGCTCTTCTCATGGCCTCCGTTAGAAAGTTTGGTCAACGATATACTATTGACCTGAAAGTCCTGGACCCGCAGAAGGACGAATATCTTTTCACGGCCAGAGAGGAGGGAGAAGGCCAAGAAAACATTCCTTCGATGATTGACAAGTTAGCTCAAAAGACACGAGTTGGCTTGAAAGAGAAAGCCGCCGAAATCCACGCGGCAAGCAGGAAAGTAGCCGAGGTGGCGACACCCAACCTCGAAGCCTATCAGCATTATTTCAAAGGAGAAGAGCTTGTCGGCAAACTGAAATGGGAGGAGGCGAAAGCAGAGTTCAATCAGGCCATCGCCTTGGATACAACCTTCGCTTTGGCATATTATCGACTTGCCTATGCTATGGGGTGGAATAGCGAAGAGGGAGCAAAGGAACCGATTCGGAAGGCGATGGAATACATCGAAAAAGTCCCTGAAAAAGAGCGGTATTTGATTCGGGCGCAGTATGCAAGCATTGAAGGGAACATCGATGAAGCGATAGCGATATATCAAGAGTTGCTTAAGTTGTATCCGGAGGAGAAAGAAGCGCTGTACGACATTGGAGACCAATCATTTCATCAAGGGAACTATGGCACTGCCGTATCGTATTTGGAGAAAGTCCTTGCCATCGATCCAACATTTGCACGGGCGCTCGGCCATATCATCTGGACATACAGAAATATGGGGCAATATGACAAGATGTTGGAATATGCAGAAGAGTATGTTGCGAAGGCACCAAGCGAGAATGCCTACTTCTGGCTCGGTCAAGCCTATAATCTGCGAGCTGAGTTCAATGAGGCATTTCAAACCTATGGGCAGGCTCTTGAGCTTTTCCCGACCAGCACGATGCCCGTTGTGGGAATGGGAGTGATTTATATTTTCAAGGATGACTATGAGAAAGCGGAAGTGGAATTTAGAAAACTGCTTCAGAAGCCTCGACCCTTATCAGATACAAGGGACGGATACGCAAACTTGACAAAACTTTATGCCTACCTTGGCAAGTATCGTGAAACAGTGAAGCTGGTTGACAAGATCATCGAAATCGATTTGAAGTTGGCTGACAATACCGATCTTGCTGGTACATATGCATGGAAGGCGTTCTGGTTGGTGGTTGGGAGGAACGGTAGGGAGCAAGCAGAGAAGGCGATTGAGAAAGGCCTTGAGTTAAAGAAGTATGCAGATGTGTCTTTCTATCGTCCGCTGTTTGGCACGTATTTGATGATGAGTGAATACGAAAAGGCGTCTTCGATAGTAAAGAGTCAATTATCTCGAACCCGGCCTTTTCTTGATGTTCTTGTGAGGGCGCATGTTCACCAAGCCAAGGGCGAATACGAGGACGCCATTAGGGATTTCCAAATGTATATACAGCGACTCGGACCGGGTGCTAAGATGCGGAGTGGCTACAATTTAGCACAATGTTACTTTGAGTCCGGACAAAATGAAAGGGCTATCGAGGCTATCCAGACAGCGCAGAGAATCTTTATGCATACTTTTGGTGCTCCTTGGCGCGCCGCTTTCTACCCAAGGGGTTTCTATCTCCTCGGAAAAATCTATGAGAAAAAAGGAGATGAAAGACTTGCCATTGAGAACTACGAGAAGTTTCTTGACCTGTGGAAAGACGCCGACGGAGATTTGCCAGACCTGATTGATGTCAAAGCGCGGCTTGCAAAATTGAAGGGAGTGGCAACGAGATGATCCGCCAGAGCTTGTGGCATCATGGCGTCATTGAGGGAATTGCCGCAGGTTGACGACTCCTCGACCGACGGGTCTATTCCACGAACCAACGGTTCGTAGAACCGTGAGTCGACCGGTCGGCTCGTAGACGACTCGTCGAGCGGATACGCGTTTGGCGTATATTTCTACCGACTACAGGCCCCGACATCGTCGGGGCAGGCAGGAGGATATTAGGCTTCGGCATTCCGCTGCGTTCGATTACGCGAACTGGAGTCTGAAAAAGAGAACCTTGAACTCAAGAAGAACCGTCTTCAATCCTCTAAGTTTCAGAGAGGGGAGATAGATGCTTCGGTTGGACGTGTTTCCGAGTTCTTTAGAACATTTGAGGACCCTTTTAACCGAGCACCGATAAGCGAAAGAAAGACATTAGTTCAGCGACTTGTCGATCGGATTGAAATTGCAGGCCACAAACGAGTCGCCCGATGTTACCTGCTAAAGCTGCCTAAAGGAGAGACAAAAGTAGTCGATGAGATGCTTGAAAGTGAAAGAACACACCTTATGAGTGTGCCCCCAACGGGGTTCGGCAACTATTGCAGTTCCGAATCTGCCTTGTTCAATATCGTGTGTGAATATCCGCTCAATTGAGCAGAAAATCCAATCAGCCCATCGGTGTATACTTGCTCACTTTCCATTTCAGATTTGTCCTTGACATAAGGACAAATATATTATATATTGTCCTCAAAAAAAGGACAAATGAGGGATCTGATACGGCAAAAAATAGTGGACTCGCTTGCATCGCCGGTGCCGGCGTTCACCCGACGCGATGTGCGTTTGCCTGCCATCCCTGGGAAAGCGGTGGCTGTCATTGGAATGCGCCGCACGGGCAAATCAACATTCCTATGGCAAGTGCTGAGCGACCGGTTGTTGCAAGGAGCCAGCCGAGAGAGCTTGCTCTATTTCGGCTTCGAGGACGAACGCCTGGCCGGGATGAAGGCCGCCGATCTTCAGCTTCTGCTCGAGGAGTACCGCGTCCTCAAGACCACCGCCGCCGCCCTGGGG
>JBHHZW010000274.1:0-3781 GCA_046758305.1 Bacteroidota bacterium
TTTCTCCCAATCTGTTCTCCCCCTCTGGACAACCGGGACCAATTTGCGACAAGAGCACGGCTCTAACTTACCCACAGATCACCGAAGACCTGAGAGCAATCGATTCGAAGCTTCTTAGTTGAACGATCGTAGTTTTCACTCACGTGGTACACCTGCTTGGCAATTCCACTTGTCGATTGGCCGCCGATCTGTAGTTCTCCGAAGAGAGTTGCACCTGAAACGCTATAAGCAAGACCCCGGGGAAGGTCGACCTTCACATCGCCGAACACAGTGCTGATTCTCAAGGAATGTTCGCCTTCAGCCACAGATGCCTTGGTGAGATCGAGATGAACATCACCGAAGACCGTTGACACATTCCCACCTTTAAAGGATTGGGACGACATGTCCAACTTAACGTCGCCAAGAACATTTGTGTGGTCCAATGCCGGCGGCGGAGAGGAGCCCTTTGTGGGCTCACCGGTCTTTTTCCTTACAAGCTGACGGTTTCTCAGGAGCAAGCTCAGGCCTATCACGATCAATATTATTGGCCAGTATGTGCGGATAACGTATCCAAAGTCGGCGATACCAAGATTGTCCAGTAAGAACAAACCTCCGAGAATGATCAAGATCAAACCCCACGATACGGGTCCGCTCATGCGCATAACGTGACCTCCTCAATTGGTCAGCCTCAGAAACTTGACGACGTCCTTCAGATTCCAGGCGTTCACGACGTCTTTCTTTTCCAACCATCCCTTGCGAGCGATTCCGACTCCGTAGACAACGTCTCGAAGTCCTTCGATATTGTGAGCATCTGGGTTTATCGAAATCTTGATGCCTTTCCCCTTTGCGTATTTGCATAACCGCCAATCCAGATCGAGACGCAACGGGTGTGCGTTGATTTCGATTACCTTTCCGTAGTCCGCAGCAGCATTGATAACATCAACCATGTTCACAGGATACGCCTCGCGTGAAAGGAGCAGCCTGCCAGTCGGGTGTCCGAGCATCGTGACGAACTTGTTCTTGACGGCTTTGATGATTCGCTTCGTCATGTCAGGCTCCGACATTTTGAACTTGCTATGCACAGAAGCGACGACGTAATCGAACGTCGATAGAAGCCTATCACTCCAGTCCAGAGAACCATCGGGCAGAATATCAACTTCTGTACCCTTGAAAATCCGAAAGCCGCTAAGATGCTTGTTCATTCTATCGATTTCTCGCTGCTGTTGTTTCACCTTTTCCTCGCTGAGCCCTCCGGCATAGGCCGCGACTTTGCTGTGGTCCGCGATGCCAAGGTACTTCCACCCAAGGTCCCGCGCAGCTCCTACCATTTCCTCAAGGGTATTCGCGCCGTCGCTGTATGTCGTATGGCAATGAAACGTGCCCCGGATGTCGGCTTCTTCGAGGAGCTTCGGGAGCTTCGACTTTTGGGCCTCCTCAATTTCGCCCATATCCTCCCGAAGCTCGGGCGGTACGTATGCCAAACCGAGCGTTTCGAATATCTCTTCTTCATCACTGCAAGGCAAGAACTTCTCCGCCTTGCCTTTGAATAGACCATACTCATTCATCTTGATGTCCATGTCCTTTGCAATGGATCGCATGCGGATGTTATGCTCCTTGCTCCCGGTGAAATAGTGGAGCGCAAAGGGGAATTGTTCGTCGCTTATTACTCGTAGATCGCAATTGATGCCGGCTTTGAGGATAACGCTGGATTTTGTTTTCCCCTCGGCCAGAATTCGCTCGACGTCAGAGTGGGAGGTAAAGACCTTCATGATCTTTTGAGCATCGCTCGACCGTGCGCTAACGAGGATATCAATATCCCCGATCACCTCTTTTTTCCTCCGTAAGCTACCAGCAACCTCAGAGCGGATCACCCCCTTCTGCTGCCGAATAACGCTGTGCACTGCCTCCGCAGCCTCCCAGGCCCTCGGAAAGAGGAATTTGTCGGCCTGGCGGGTCAATAGGTCGATCCCCTCGAGAATGTTTTCCTGAGTCTTGTCGCCGAAACCTTCGAGCTTTGCCAGCTTCCCTTTCTGAGCTGCCTCTTTGAGCTGGTCTATCGACTTGATTTTCAGTTTCTCATAGACAACCTTGATGCGCTTGGGCCCTAGTCCTTGAATTCCCAGCATGTCGACGAGGCCTGAAGGTAGGGATTTCTTCAGATCATCATAATACTTGAGATGGCCAGTTTTGAGGAGGTCCGTGATCTTTTGGGCCATTCCTTCTCCTATTCCCTTAACCTCGCTCAACTTACTAGATTCAACGAGTGCTGCGAGGTCAGTGGTCAGTGCAGCGACAACACGGGAGGCGTTGTGGTAGGCTCGGCATCTAAAAGGATTTTCCCCTTTGAGCTCAAGGAGCGTGCCGATTTCTTCGAGGATTTCAGCGACTTGCTTTTTATCCATGTGAGTTGAGAGGTTGGCCCTAAGATAAAGATTCAGGGTAGGAAAATCAACGGCCTATCTGCGTCGACGGTTACTTTGCTCAACGGTTGCTTGCACCGTCACAACCGAGGTACGAGCAACAGTCGCAATCGCTGAAGAGGAGTTTAGGTCGGTACACTTCAAAAGGAAAACGCGATAACACCTTGACATAATGAACCCCATCCGTTATACTGGGCTTGGAGCATCTGCCGATAAGGGATAAATGCCTGATAGTATGAAGACGATCCACACATGGCTCGACGAGTACGGAGCGAGCCACCAGAATCCCGTCAACAAGAAGATCCACCGGATCTGCGTGCCACTGATCATGGTGAGCCTGATCGGTCTGCTCTGGTCGATCCCGGTGCCGCACGCCTTCGAGGCCCTGCCGGTCCCGCTGAACTGGGCAGTGCTGTTCATGCTGATCACGCTCTGTTACTACGCCGTGCTCTCCTGGAGGCTGACGGTCGGCATGGTGTTCATGGCGGTCGGCCTGGCCGCGGTAAGCTACGGGCTTGACCGGATCAGCGATCCGAAGCTGTGGCAGATTTCGGTAGCGATTTTCGTCGTCGCCTGGATCGGCCAGTTCATCGGTCACAAGATCGAAGGGAAGCAGCCCTCGTTTTTAAAGGACCTACACTTCCTGCTGATCGGCCCGCTCTGGGTTCTGGGCTCCCGCTACCGGAGCCTCGGCATTAGGTATTGAAATACTTCAGGCTGGCAAAACCAGCTGGTCGGAAGAGATCGATATATGAGAATTCTTCAAGACCGTCCCACAAGGTATTCCTTCTACTTGCGATAGGGATCAGGATCTCCCACGACTGTAGCCCTTACCACCTGATGAGCGCCCCCTCGATCGCCAACCCCGGGCCCATCGCGAGCATCAATCCGAGGTCCCCTGACTGAGGATTTCCTTGGCGCATCGTTTCCTGTAAAACGAACAGCACTGTCGGTGAGGACATGTTGCCGAAATATTTCAGCACACATTTGCTGTGTCGGACCTGCTCATCGGTAAGATTCATTTCTCTCTTCACGTTGTCGATGACCTTGCGGCCTCCCGAATGAAGAATCCAATGCCGAACGTCCTGATTCTTCAGCCCATTCTTCTCGAGCAGTGAAGTGATAAGAACCTTCGCCAGCCGACCCGCTGTATCACGAATGTCCTTAGAAAGGATGATGCGGAGTTTCCCTTCTCGAAATGCGAAACCGACCGTGTCAATTAACGATGGCTCTAGATAGGTCTCAAACCTAAGGATTTCTGGTCCGCAAACCCCATTTTGACTCTCCATGTCGTTTCCAACCAGCACTGCTGCTGCGCCGTCGCCACAGATGGCATTCCCCACGACGGTCTCGAGGGAGTCATCGACATAATAGCAGGCAGA
>JBHHZW010000275.1:0-3749 GCA_046758305.1 Bacteroidota bacterium
GTCGCTTCTGAGCTTAAGCTTGACTGTAGGTTACTCCCGACGTAGCGATTCACGACCAGCGTGATCTGCGATAGCAGGGCCATCGCCGCCAAGACAAACAACATTTGACGTGTTCCGCCCGCCATATCTTTTTCTCTCCCGTGTTGCTAAGAAACTACTCTGTCTGACGGGGACGCTTTACCCGTTTTTTCTAATTTACCCAATGGCATTATAGGGAAACGCTGGGTACGGCGCTGTGCCCAGTATCACAAAATTCGCTCCATGACTGATTTAACTCGAAAAGTGAAGGAGTGAGACTGTTTATAGGACCTTGCGTGGACCCATGCACGGACTGTGACTTATCCAGTATGCACTGGACAGCATCGGGGTAAGTTGCACGGGTCAAGCTTTCGCAACCGTGAGAGGTAGGAATCGATGTTGTGGGGGAGCTGATGGAGTTTTTACTCCTCTTCGACTGTTGTGGCGACCACTTCTTCTAAGGTGGTAACACCCTCCTTCATTCGCTCCATTCCCGACCGGCGGAGGGTCCAAATGCCGTCTTTGACGGCCTGGTCGCGAAGGGCGTTCTCGTCGATTTTTTCACCAGCTTCCAGGATGAGTGTTCGGATTTCTTTGGTAAAGTAGAGCGCCTCGTGGATGGCAGCACGCCCCTTGTAGCCACCGCTGCACTTATCGCAACCGACGGCCTCGTAGAATGTGTGATTCTTGAGCTCCTGCTCTGAGAATCCGAATTTCAGGAAATCCTTCTTCTCCTCATCGCCGATCGGTCGCTTGCATTTGTTGCACAACGTCCTCACCAAACGCTGCGCCACGATGACGTTGATGGCATAGGCGATCAAGAACGGCTCGATCCCCATTTTATAGAGACGAGCTACCGCACTCGGGGCATCGTTCGTGTGAAGCGTGGAGAAAACGAGATGACCGGTGTTGGCGAGCTTAATGGCGGTCTCAGCAGTAATTTTGTCACGCATCTCGCCGACGAGCACGATATCAGGATCGTGTCGCAAGATACCCCGCATGCATTGATCAAACGACATCTTCGGGCCGATCTTCAGCTGTCGGGCGCCCTTGACGATGTACTCCACCGGGTCTTCGACCGTCAGGACGTTTACCGTCAGGTCGATGACCTGATAGAGGGCCGCGATGAGCGTCGTGGATTTGCCTGATCCTGTGGGACCCGTGAGAATGACGATCCCCTGCGGTTTGGAGATTGATTTGTCGAAGAACGCCCTTGCAGGACCCTGCAAGCCGAGCTTGTTGAGGTCGGTTATGACTTTCCTGTCGTCCAGAATGCGGATGACGACGCTTTCGTACTTGTGCTTGAACTCAGTCGCAACGATCGGCATGATCGAGACGCGAAAGCGGATTTGATGTCCATCGATGACGCGCTGAATGAACCCGTCCTGTGACATCTCCCGCTCAAAACGGTCCACACCTTTCGACCGGTCTTTCACGACCGCCATGATCGCTTCGGGCATCGTATTTTCCTGCCGGTGCCAGAGCTGAAGATTCCCGTCGACTCGAAACATGAAGTCAGTGGTGTTGCCGTCCCTGCCGACAACGTGGACGTCACTGACCCCCCGCCGCACCGCCTCGATCAGACAACCCTCGACGAGGTTGATCAAGGCACTCTTGTTGATCTCTGCCTCCAGCACGTCCTCGTCTACGGTCTCTTCCGATTCTTGCGAAGGGATGCCGATGTCGGTGTCCGCGAGGAGCTTCAGAAACTCGTTCTCCGGCGGAACGACTTGCTCGAGCAGCCCTTGGAGGTCTTTCAGACGACAGTAAGCGATCTCGTACTTCTTGACGTTGAACCTGCGTATAATCACCGGGATGTTCCGATCCGTCGGGTCAGGGGCGATGACGATCAGTTTGTCGCCATGCTTTTCATCGAACTTCAGAGGCAAGCACTTCGTCTGGATGAGGAGATCCTTCATATATTCGGGGAGAGAGTCGACGAACTTCTTGATGAAGGCGATCTTGTTCGCGTCGATGTTTTCATCGGCTAAGTACACTTCTCGAAAGGCATACAGGCTTGCAACCTCACGGAAGACCGCATCGTGGTTTGCACCATACTCATTCACCAGAATCTGAGCAAGGTTGCGACGAGACTTCTTGTTGTCCTCGGACTCCCTGATTTTCAGAGACTTTTCGAGGGTCTCGAAATCGATGATCCCCTTTTTCAGGAGTGTGTACCCGATCTTATCGGTAATGTCAATTTCAGGCATCGTGTCGTTTCTCCCCGTTGAGGTCGCGCACGGTGTGTGCGCCAGGCCGTCCCGGCTCTGTCAGGACTGGCGCGCGAGCTCAAACGGACCTGCACTAAAAAAGGTTGAAGAAATTATCCAAAGACATAAATCCACCCGCCGCGGGATTCTTCGGCCTGATGGTGGCTGTTTCGGAAGAGACAATCGTCAGAGCCGTCAGGACCACCATGATGATCATCGAGATGATCAGCTGAATAAAATCGATGGCGTTCCGCATCTTATAGGTCGTTTCTTTCTCGTAGTATTCTGCAAGCTGGTTCGCAGTAGTTTTTACTGTCCCGGTCTCTGCGCCAGAGTGAAAGCGCGAGATCGCCGTTTTCGTGAAGACCCCGGTGGCCTCGAACGCGTCGGTGATTCCTGCACCCTTCTGCACCATCATTGGAATGGCGATCGTCTTAATCTGATACTCCATATACTTGTTCCCGCAGGCCTCAGCAGCCATCTTGATGACGTCGATGTTCTCGCCAGAGCCGCTGTACAACGCATGGAACACACGGCAGAAAATCTCGATGCTCGTCTTGTGCAAGAGAGCCCCGAGGACCGGAACTCTCCAGATGTATTTATCGAGGAGGAAGCGGCCCTTCTCGGTGGAGAAAAATCGAATCGCGAGAATCGTTGGGACGAGCGTCGCGACGAGAAGGATCAAAACGTTGCCGCTGATAAAGTTACTCAACGAAAGCGTCGCTGCTGTCATGGGCGGCAGAGGAATCTTAAATTTCAGGAACAGTTGCGCGGTGGCCGGAAAGATGTACCCGACGTAGTAGAGGACTGCGCCGAACAGAACGACGAGCGTGACCACCGGCATGATGAGCGCACTCTTGAGGTCTTTCCTGAATTGCGCATTGCGCTCGAGGAACTTCGCCGTGCTGTCATAAATCTCCGCCATGTTCCCTGATTTGGATGCCAGGCCGAGCATGTGGGCCGTGAACCTCCCGAGGACGTTTTCCTGCTTCAGGAATACTTTTTCACTATCCTTTCCCTGCTTGAGCTCGGCGTTGATTTCCTTGACAGCGTCACGGAGCGTCTTGTTCTGAATATCGTTCGCCATCAGCACCATGATTTCGTTGAAGGGGAGCTTCTGACGAATGAGGTCGGCACTGACGCGGACAAAGGTAACGATTTCAACGGAAGGAGGCTTTGGCTTGAAGTCCAGAAACTTCTTGTTGAGGCGGAGAACTCTAAAGCCCATTTTTTCGAGAGCTTCTTTGACCTCCTCTTTGCTGAAGGCCTTCTGCTCTCCAGCGATGGGCTTCTCGTTCCCTCGGCGAACACGGTACAGGTACGTCTGTCGCGCTCGAACCGAATTGAGTTTGAATCGCTTTTGCTGGGAGAGGAGTTTTGCTTTGTTCTTCGCCGCCGTCAGGTTTTCCGCATCCAAGATACCAATGACAGGCTTTCCGGCGAGCGACATGCCTTCGATGCGAAACTCAGCCATAAATCACCTCCAATGAATAAACGGCAGATTGCTGCTGTTCCGAGTTG
>JBHHZW010000276.1:0-3746 GCA_046758305.1 Bacteroidota bacterium
GGTAACCCTCGGTGGTATCCATGGGACCATTGTGGGGATGGAGGACAAGACGCTTCTGATCCAGGTCACCGATGCGGTGAAGCTGAAGTTTGACAAAAGCGCAGTATCATCCGTAACGCGTGGGTGAGAGGGAAATCACAGGGCAGCCTAGCGTACACTGGAGGGTCTGAGGATGTCTCCGGGAGACCAGTTCAAGTTTCATTCGATCGAAGAAGCAGTGGCAGACCTTCGTCGAGGTAAACTCGTGATCGTCGTCGACGACGAAGATCGAGAGAACGAGGGAGACTTTATCGTGGCTGCAGACAAAATAAATCCGGACGCCATAAATTTCATGACGAAATATGGACGTGGGATTCTTTCTGCGCCGCTCACATCTCAGCGGGCGGAAGAGCTTGGTCTGTTTCCGATGGTCGAGAGCAACACATCCCTTCACGAAACGCCGTTTACTGTCTCGGTCGATTACATCCATGGCACGACCACGGGCGTTTGCGCGGCAGATCGTGCGGCGACTGTCCGTGCGCTCATCGACTCGAAGACAAAGCCGAGTGATCTCGCGCGGCCCGGACATGTATTTCCGCTGCGCGCGATGGACGGTGGGGTGCTTCGACGCACAGGTCATACCGAAGCTGTCGTAGACCTGTGCACAATAGCAGGTCTGTATCCGGCTGGAGTGCTCTGTGAAATTCTGAATGAAGATGGATCGATGGCTCGGCTTCCAGACCTCATAAAGATTGCGATGCAATTCCAACTGCGGATTGTCTCCGTTCGCGGCCTCATCGAGTACCGAATGCAGCGCGAGAGACTCGTCCACCGTGTCGTAGAGACAAATATGCCGTCACTGTACGGTGAGTTTCGTGTTGTGATCTACCGAAGTGAGACCGACAGCAAGGACCATATCGCTCTCGTCAAGGGCATTCCGACTCCAGAGAAACCGACCCTCGTGCGAGTTCACTCTGAATGCTTAACGGGAGATGTGTTCGGTTCATTGCGCTGTGACTGTTATGAACAACTCATCGCAGCGCTGCAGACGGTTGAGAAGGAGGGATCCGGGGTCGTCCTGTACATGCGGCAGGAGGGGCGGGGTATAGGGCTCGTGAATAAACTCAAAGCGTATAAGCTTCAGGACGAGGGGATGGATACGGTCGAAGCGAACGAAAAACTGGGCTTCCGGCCTGACCTGCGGGATTACGGAATCGGAGCCCAGATTCTCCGGGACCTCGGAGTTGGCAAAATGCGGTTGATGACGAACAACCCGAAGAAAGTGGTAGGCCTCGACGGATACGGGCTCGAAATTGTGGAACGGGTGCCCCTGGAGATTAATCCTAATGAAATCAACGAAAAATACCTGAAAACCAAGCGGGATAAGCTCGGACACCTGATCCTGTTTAACCGAAAATAAAAAGTCTTTCAACCCAACATTTTTCTTGATTTTGATTTTGGATTTTCTTAATTGAAAACATAGGCCCACGGAGGGTTTGCCTCTATAGCCACCATTCGTCCGCGGATGATGGCTATTTGTTTTTGTGTTGTTGAATACTTGAAGTAGAAAGGTTATGCAGGTCTCACCGAGGTGGCATGATGGCGGGACAGAATAATGACGGAATCGTGTACTTGACGCGCGAGCGGCTCCTCGAACTTGAGAGGGAGTTGCATCGGTTGAAGGTCAAAGGAAGAGCGGAAATCGCGCAGCAAATCGCTGAGGCTCGAGGACACGGAGATTTATCGGAGAATAGCGAGTATGACGCAGCAAAACAAGCCCAAGAGATGCTCGAGATTCGAATCTCAAAACTGGAGCAGACACTTTCACGGGCGAGGATCATCGACGCAAAAGACTTGCCCAATGATAAAGTGTACATCTTATCCTCCGTGAGGATCAAAGATTTGCGTTCTGGTGAGGAATTGACGTATAAGCTCGTTTCTCCGGAAGAAGCAAATTTTGAACAAAACAAGATTTCTGTCAACTCACCCATCGGAAAAGGCCTGATGGGAAAGATAAAAGGGGAGGTCGTCAAGATAAACGTTCCCGCCGGTACGCTCGATTACCAGATTCTTGAAATTGGAAAGTAGTCAAAGACGCGTTATCATCTTTATCTCGGACCTCTCAACAATACGTCTGACTCGCTCAACTCTTGCCCTTGTGCGTCCTTCGCCCGGCCCAGTCCTTCCGACTTTGGTCGGCTCCGTGATTTCCTGCTTTCCCCACAAACTCTCAAAGGCGCGAGCGAAGTTCCTATGCCAAAGAATCTTGAGGTGAAAATTCCCATCGCTGCGATCCATGACTGGAAAGGTCGAATGCGTTTGCTTGGAGCTGAATTTGTTCGAGAAGTTCAACAAACGGACACCTATTTCACAGTGGCCCGTGGGAGACTGAAACTCCGTGAAGTCAGCGATTCGGAATCTGAATTAATCTATTATGACCGGGAGGAAACTGAAAACGCACGATGGAGTGAATATCAGATCGTTCCATTGCGTGACAGTACTGGAGTGAAAGCCCTGCTGTCCAGAGCCTTGGGAATCAAGGTGGTTGTCGAGAAGCGTCGGCAGATCTTTCTGTACAAGAATGCACGAATCCATCTTGACGTGGTAACGGGTCTGGGTGAATTCTTGGAGTTGGAAGTGATTGAGGTAGATGGACCGCAGCGGGCGTATCAATTACTTGATTTCCTCCTGGAAAAACTTTCCCTTGAGAACACTGAGAAGGTCAAGGTTTCCTACAGCGACCTGATCATGAGGTCAAGCATGGACGACATGTAGTGTTTCGGTTCTCCAGGGCTCTGCACAATCATACTCAAATTCGGGTCTTGATTTTTGGCGATTGGTGCATATATTTCGGGTGTGAGATCAAATATCATGGTCCTTCTTGGTCTCGGGGATACTTGCGAAATTGGTGGAGATTTGTTATATTTTTGTGCGCTTTTGCGGGAATAGCTCAGTTGGTAGAGCGTCACCTTGCCAAGGTGAATGTCGCGGGTTCGAGCCCCGTTTCCCGCTCGGTCCTCTGTGGGGATCCGACAGCGTTCGCCAAAGGAATAATAGTAGTGCTTCAACAATTCATCTTTAACGTGCCCCGCTACCTACATCCCACCAGGTGGCGGGGTTTTTGTTAGCGACGTACGGGCGAACGGGACGTATTAAGCGCTACCCGGTAGTCTGGGGACTGGCTTACTGCACTAAAGTGTGTGCTGGCCTGTTCGATCGTCGGCAAAGCGTACACGCCGCGAAGATCAAGATTGATAGCAGTACGAGAACCTATCGAGATAAGCTCCTGGCGCCGTACCCAAGTGGTAAGGGAGAGGTCTGCAAAACCTTTATGCGGCGGTTCGAATCCGCCCGGCGCCTCGATTTCGATGCCGATGCTAAGACCAACCGTGCCTGAAGTAACTGATCTCCTGGGTAAGTAGGTTTTTGGAGTCGCCGGGGGAAA
Organism: Bacteroidota bacterium; assembly: GCA_046758305.1. GTDB lineage: Bacteria > Bacteroidota > Ignavibacteria > UBA10030 > JAZGDE01 > JAZGDE01. The sequence goes on from JBHHZW010000276.1 coordinate 3,425, forward strand.
CCGTTTGATGTATTCGCAGCACTCCTAGCCGGGGTGGCGGAACTGGTAGACGCGAAGGACTTAAAATCCTTTGTTCCGCAAAACGGAACGTGCCGGTTCGATTCCGGTCCCCGGCACCGTTGTGGGACGAGGGAACGTGCATGGGATCATGCTCGCGGCCGTTGCTCCGAGTGGAGGTCGGGCTGGGGGCAGACGTGTGCAGATATGATTGATGGATTGAATGACATCGGAAGCATTCAGAGCAATGGGGCGCTTAGCTCAGTTGGTTAGAGCGCTACCTTGACATGGTAGAGGTCATAGGTTCGAGTCCTATAGCGCCCAC
>JBHHZW010000277.1:0-3746 GCA_046758305.1 Bacteroidota bacterium
CCAGCTCAAATCCCAACGTCTCGGATTTAAACTTGGCACGATGATGCATTGTTAGGCAGAGTGCCACTGGTGTTCTCCGGCAGATGCTACTCGCCGTTGGAGTTCCAGATTTCGTGCGTCATGAGCCAGGTGCCGTCCGACTGCTTGCGCCAGAGATTGATCCACTTTCCTGACCCTGAGATCGGCTCGTCGACGTCCTCTACTGTCAAGGTCGACGAATACTCACCGCGTACGTAGGCAAGGCCGTCCCGCCCGTCAATCTCCAACGGTATCATGGTGAACTCCGTGACGGTAAACGTCTGGTACATCGCGAGGATATTCACCCGACCGACAATGGGAGGCGCATTGGGCGGCATCAGCATGCCGTTTTCCGTCCACAGGTTCGCCACGGCGTCCCCGTCCCACGCATCGGCCAAAAACAGTTGAACCAGCTCAGCGACTGATCCACGGATAGCAGCAACATCCTCCTCAGTGAGCGCAGTCGATTCCGGTGGCGGTGCTACACACCCTGCGGCCCTGACGGTCGCGATCACAAACAAGCACAGGAAGCGATTCTTCATGGTATCCTCCTCAATCGTCTAATTGAATTCTGCCTAATCCATCAATCTAGAATCCTTTTGTCAGGTTAATGCCTAAGTTATACTTCGCAATGATTGATTCTCTTACTTTTTTGACATTCCCTTCAATTCAGCCAGTCGTGCTTTAGCGTCTAGCAACTCCGGCAAATCTTCGTCGGCGTCTTTCCAGATCTCAAGAAATGCTTCGTAGGTTTCGATCGCCTTTTGTTTTTGCCCGAGCGCTTCGTAAGCGTGCGCTTTACGCAGGAGCGTGCGCGGCAACAGAGCGAATGTGCTGGGCGAAAAAAGGAAATACGGATGTGGTGGTATTATTTGACCCGTTGCAAGAAAAGACTCGTCTGCATGTTGCAGCAGGGTTTGATAGGCTCTGCCACGCTCCAGGCATTCCATCAGTCCATCCTGAATCAAAATGCGAAACGAGATGACAGCATCCGTGGAGAAGAAGGTGGCTGTTGTCAAAGCTTGGGTAAAATATTTTTGCGCGTCCTGTAGGTTTTTTTTCTGGCTGGCCCGGCGACCCAGGGCATCATAATAGAGAAAGTCATACGCATTCTCCTGCCCGACCACAAGTGTACGCAGCTCTGCAATAGCTCGCTGGACTTTTTCCATATCACTTTCGGCAAGAGCAGTCAGGAAGAGGAGATGCCTGCCCAGAGTCGCCACTTCAACAAATGGTTGCGCGCCGCTGCTGTGCCAATCAACGAGTTGCTGCCCATTCGTTCGGGTGACTTTCGATTTCCCCCGCAGTAGCGCAAAAAGTCCGGTCTCGTAAGTCAGAAAGACCGAGTTGGGCTTCACCTCAACCGCCTGGCGAAGGATGCGTTCGGCCAATTCATATTTGCCCTGAAAAGCCGCCAGTGCAGCGAGGGCGTTGGTTGCAAACAAAACATGATATCCGGTCGCTTTTTTCCTGTAAGCCCCTAAGACCGCCTCGGCCTTCTTATAATCTCTTTCCATCAACGCAGGATATGCTCTTGCCAGAACTGGATTCATCCCCATAGAGTCCGCTCCTGCAAGCCGCAGAACGTGTGCGAACCCTGCGCGAGCCTTTAATTTGTTTCCTTGATAACTGTTCAGGTATGCCTTGTAAAACTGAAAATTGATGTTTAAAGAATCCAGGGAGATGGCTCTGGCCAGCAAAGGGGTTGCTTCAGCAGATCGGCCAGTTGCCATATAATAGTCAATGGGGTGGATGTAGGCGAGGAGGAAATTCGGATCCAGCTCCACGGCTCGCAGAGAGGCTTTAGCTCCCGCCTGGAGCCAGTGCGAGTGAAATAGTAACTCGCACAATTCATACCAGGCAAACTTTTCGTTTGGATAGCGTGCCACAATCTGTTCAAATGCCTTTCTCTTTTCTTGAAAGTCCTGCAACAATAGCGCTTCGATCAGTAACTGCTCGCGTTCAGAAACTTTGTCCATATACTGCCGGGCTCGTTCAAGGGCTTGTCTTTTTCCCACTCCTCCTTGCCAGCCTCTCGCTGTAGCTAGATGATAATAGGCCATAGCAAAGGTGGAGTCAGCTTTCACGGCCGCCTCAAATTGTGTGATAGCACGAGCGTATCGTGATCGGTAAAGCTCCTGTGTCCCTTCCACATACATTCGCAGCGCTTCTGGCGAGTTGGTCAGCGTATATGCAACGTTCGCCTCCACAGGCTGATCCGGGGACTGAATATTCAAACGATCCGCCATGCGATATGTCAGTGAGTCCACAACAGAGAATAGAGAGCCGTTGGAACCGGCATCCAGCACCTCGGAGCCGACCAGCCTGCCTGTGGCTACTTCAACCAGTTGCGCGTTTAAACGCATCTGGCTCTGTGTCCCAATAACACTTCCCAGTAACATGATGCGAACCCCCGCTTTCTCTGCGATCCGGGTGGCCGTAGCCCGGTCGACTTGGGTTGCCGCTTTGCCACTGACCTGCCTCATGATGTCAAACAGGCGCTGACTGCTCAGGACGTTCAGATTTTCGAATCGTCCGAGATTCGCTGTGAGCATCTCCACCATACCCGCTTCGATCCAATCAAGGGCGGGATCTCCGGTCAGGTTCTCGAAATACATCACCGCAATGGAATTCTGTTGGTCAATTGCAATGGGTTTCTCGTCTCGCTTCAGGAAAAAATATCCGAGCACAGTGATTATGGCAAGAGAAAGAATGATTGCTGGTCCGAGAACAAATCGATAGCGTCGGCCCGGAGTTGCCGGACGAACAGCAGTCGTGTATCCTGGCGCTTGTGTTTTGCTGGTGGCTTCGGTCTCCCTCTTGAGTTTCTTCAAATCAGCCAGCAATTCATCGGCGTGCTGGTAGCGTTCGTCGGCGCTCTTGGCCAGACACTTGTCGACAATCCGTTCCAGCTCCATCGGTACCCCGGTGCGCAAGCCGGTAATCGGCTCCGGGTCTTCATTCACAATCGAATAGATCACCGTCGGAGCGTACTCGCCCACAAAAGGTAATTTGCCAGTAAGCATCTCGTAAAGCGCCACTCCCAGGGCCCAGATGTCTGTTCTGTGGTCTACATCTTGTCCCTCGGTCTGCTCCGGGGACATGTAAGCGACAGTGCCGAGTGTCGTGCCTTCCTGGGTGAGCATAGTCTGCCCAGCCAGCTTCGCCAAGCCAAAATCGACGATCTTCGCCACCCCGTCTTCAGTTACAAGAACATTGGCTGGCTTCAAATCGCGATGCACAATTTTTTTCTGATGTGCCTTGTCCAGTCCCTGCGCAATCTGGACAGCCATGTCGATAGCCTCCTCAACCTTCAGCGGCCCGCGATCGATCTTCTGTTTCAGCGATTCGCCTTCGTAACAGGCCATGGCGATGAACAGTTGCCCGTATTCCGTCTCATCGATTTCGTGGATATTGCAGATGTTGTTGTGTTCAAGGGCCGAGGCGGCCTGCGCTTCGTGGATGAAACGCGCCTTGGCCTCAGCGTCACGGGTCCATTCTGGCGGCAGGAATTTCAGGGCGACAGTGCGCTTGAGCTTGGTGTCCTCGGCTTTGTAGACGACACCCATGCCGCCTTCGCCGAGCTTTTCTAAAATTTGATAATGTGAAATTGTTTTGCCAATCATGACTTTCCTAAGTAAGCAAGAATTTTACCTCAGAACGGCAGTATAACGCTGGTTTAACCTGCCAAACCGCTACACCGAAACTGAAACAATGCTCAGACTTTT
>JBHHZW010000278.1:0-3736 GCA_046758305.1 Bacteroidota bacterium
GAACGCGCTTGAATCGATGTTCAGATTTCTTGAAGAACATGATGACGTCGGTGCACTAGGGCCGAAGATCTTAAACTCCGACGGGACAATACAGAGGACCGGTGTGACGTTTCCATCTATATGGAATATTCTTGTCGAGTCGCTCTTCTTAGATTCGTTGTTTCCGCGTTCTAAGAAATTCGGCGGACATCGGCGTGTGTACGAAGATCCGAATCAAGTGTACGAAGTTGATTACTTGCAAGGTTCTTGCCTACTGGTTCGACGAAGGGCACTGGAGGATGTCGGGTTCTTTGATGAACACTATTTTATGTTCTTTGAAGAAACTGATCTGTGTCTGCGGATGAGCATGCAGGGGTGGAAAGTGATGTATGTTCCAGAAGCTGCGGTAACTCACTTTGGGGGAAGTGGTCTGGGATATTATGATGGACGACGGATCGTACAATATCATTCAAGTTTCTTATTGTTTATCAAGAAGCATTATGGCGATTCGCGAACACTCCTGCTTCGAGCTTTGCTGGTATTTCGTTCGATGATTAGAAGCATCCTTCTTGTCTCAGCGGCATTGTTACTTACCAGACGGCGAAGAGAATTACTTGATCGCGGTAAGGGTTACTTGCGTTCTGTTGCTTTGATCTTACGAGGTCAACGATGAGCGACCTTCCATATATCACCATAGTGTTGCCCACGTACAACCGGAAGGAAAAGCTTTTGCAGTGCCTTCAATCGCTGGAACGGCAGACATATCCTTTTGACTACTTTAGCGTCATTGTCGTTGACGATGGCTCTACAGATGGCACAGCACTTGCGGTAGAAAACTTTATGAAGACCTCGCATCTCAGACTCTCATTTTGTTCTCAAAAGCATTCAGGCCCTGGGGCGGCACGCAATCTTGGCAGCTCAAGAGCAACTGGTGATATCTTAGCATTTACTGAAGATGATATCGTTGCGGATTCACAATGGCTTGAGCACGCTTCAAAGTATTTTTCTTCGCATGAAATTGCCGCGCTGGAAGGCAAAACCGTTCTTGGAAATTCGACCGCTCCGTTTAGAATTCTAGAGAAAGGACACCAGCTTGGCTTCCTCCCGTGCAATCTGTTTGTCCGGAAAGAGGTTTTTCTGGAAGTGCATGGCTTCGACCCTGAATTCTTTGATGGCGAGAAAAATGTGTACTTTCGTGAAGATGCGGATTTCGGCTTTCGTGTGCACAGCAAAGGATCTGCAATTGTTCGCGCTGAGAATGTCGTGGTTGTCCATCCAGATTTGTACTCATCAATCCGAGATTACTTTGAGCATGCTCGACGGTACTTCTTCGATCCACTGTTGTATAAAAAACATCCCAAGTTTTATCGTCAGTTCATCGAGGTTAAGTCTCTAGGACCGTTTCGCATCCATCGTCCTTTCCACTATCTTTGTTGGATTTTTATCGTGAGTATCCTCATTATCCTTACTTGTTATGGCTTCAGCTGTTCCTCTCTCGTGTATCCAAGTCTGATCATTGCTTTGGCAAGCCACGTAGCAATCCGATACCGCTATGAAAGAAAGGTCGTCCCAGAAATTTGGAAGATACCGAGGACTCTTGCTTTCTTATTACTGCCTTTTTATTATTGGTATTGGTTCATGCTCGGATGTTCTCGTTTCAAGAGCTGGGGTGCCCTGATTTGATCACTTCATATGCACTGCATCGAGGCTCTGTTTGTTGATCGGTCTACCATCTGTGAAATGGCAGAGACTGGCCTCTATTGTTTCGACGGAAGTGAAGATGGAAAACTTACGTAGGAACGAATATGAACAAATCGAGCAATCCTTCATGGAAAAGACCGCTGAGGAAAACTACCGCATCCTCAGCGAAACCGCTGCCACGGTTTATACTAACTAGTTTGATTCATGCAGGCAGATAAGGTAGTCATCCTTCTGCCCAGAACACTGAGTCCGTTGGACATGATCGACAGATTTCCGCCTCAGAAGAGGGCGTCGGATGTTGAGACGGTTTACTCTGCATTCTTAGAGGACACGATCGACGGTTTGAACGGGCTGCCTCGCGTCCATATTGTTCTCGGGTGTGATTCTGTAGCGCATGAGTCCTTCTCGTCAAGCCACGTGCGCGGGGCATCCGAAACTTTAGACATCAGTGGACCTGATCTCAAGACAAAAGGGGAAGTTGCTATCTCCTTGGTATGAAGCCACCGCGCCTTGATTTGCTCGATGTGTTCATCGGGCCGGAAACAACGTTCGATGCAGTCCTGAGGCGCGTTTGTAGTTCTGACGTTTTCGTCTTTACGTTGTCCAACATGTTCACTGTTGAGAGGTGGGACGACTTCACTCGCCCTCGTGAGAAGATCGAGACCATCCAGCAAGCGAAGAAACCCATTCCTCGTCGCACGTACGATCGGCTTAAGCAGCTCGATCGGAAGTACAAGTCAAACAAGTTCCCCTCATGAACATCGGCATCTTCGGCGGAACGTTCGATCCCCCGCACATTGGACATCTGATTGTCGCTGAGACCATTCAGGAGCAATTGGCTCTCGAGATGGTCTTGTTTATGCCCGCCTATCTTCCTCCGCACAAACAGGAGGGCGCGTTCGCGAGTCCAGCGCACCGTCTCAGAATGCTTCAGCTCGCCGTTGCGGCGAATCCCCATTTCAAAGTCTCGGACGTCGAAATCCGGCGCGGCGGCAAATCCTACACGATCGATACTCTTCGTACGCTCCGAGGTCTGTACCCCGGCGACAAGCTTTTTCTCATCATCGGGACCGACAACCTTCAAATATTTCCGACCTGGAGAGAACCAGAGGAGGTGCTCAAGACCAGCAGCGTGGTTGTCATCGACCGTCCAGGTACCGACCGGTCGACCATCGACAATGAGTTCGTGAAGCACGTTCGGTTCGTTCAGGTTCCGACCATTGAAATTTCGGGCACGGACGTTCGACGGCGGATTCGTGAGGGAAAAACGATCCGGTATCTCGTGCCCGACTCCGTCGGTGCCTACATCGAAGACAACAAACTCTATCAGTGACGAGCAAAATGAGTTTCTGCAGACTGAGGAGATTCAAGTTGCGATTGGACTGGGCCGAAGACGTAACCACGCACACATGATTCGGTAGCCTAGGCCTCCCGGCAGGACTGTCATACCTTCCTGGTTCCTTGTTTTTGAGGGTTCTTGTTGACTTTCTCTCCCTTTGTTCACACCATCGCAATCAACCTGTCGGCGATTCATCTACATCGTCAAGAGGAAGCCGTGTGAGAAATCCGCTCTCCGTGCCTCAGACCATGTTCCAGTTGTTCGGCGGTTTTGCTGTTCTCCTGGCGTTCACTGTTATCCTCTAGGGTCAACGGGCAGGGAATCACCAAATCGGCTGGGAATATCTCGTTGTATTGGACAAGATCGTGCTCGAGGATGCCATGGAAGCGTCGGCCCAACTCTGAGGAAAGCAGCGATACTTTTCAAAAGAGACAGTGAACGACGAACGATTGCTCGACATGCTTGGGAAGCAGGGTTGGGAGCTTGTTAACCTGGAGCCGATCAGATTCAGCGAGTACCAATTCATCTTCAAGTGCCTCAGATACTGAGCGGCATCGTCTCTTAAGAGAAGCGTGGCAGTATATACCTCTCAAGATTGGCTCCCACGAAATTTCGCTCGGGGGTTAATTGTCCGACGATGCGCGTCCTGACGCATAGGAGGCGGCAGTCCCGACCGAAGGTCGGATCGGTCGCCTCCTCGACGGGTTCACCCTCGAC
>JBHHZW010000279.1:0-3736 GCA_046758305.1 Bacteroidota bacterium
TGTCACCCGTTCTCCAGCCGGAGGAGGAACGGTTTGGACAATGTGCTCGGGATTCACCGGCATAATGATCATCCCAGCAATGTAAAGCAAGATTCCAGCACCGCCCATCAACGTCATGAGAACCCAGAGAATGCGCACCATAGTGGGATCGACATCCAGATATTCCGCAAAGCCCCCGCAGACGCCGTCGATCATGCGATCGCGTCGAGACTTGTAAAGCCGTTTTGGTTTCTGATTCATCTTAGGTCCCTTGAGATGCCTTCTCTGCTTACGAAAAGGCGCCAACAATGTTGCAGCATTTGAACTCTTTGATTGGCGCCTTGTGAATCGGAGTGAAAGCGGGCCTGTCGCTCGTTAGGTGCACCGAATGACTTCCCCTTCCGTCACCACGAAATCGACACGCTCGCCATCCTGATCCGGAGGGATTGCATCGACGACCTGGAATGTGTACGCCAGCGCCAGCTTTGGTTTCCGAATCAACCTCAAGAACCGGTCGTAATAGCCTTTGCCGAGTCCGATTCGGTTTCCCCTTCGATCAACCCCGACTACCGGAACGAGGACGATCTCAACGAGTGATAGGTCAATCGAACGCCTCATCGTCGGCTCGAGCATTCCGAACGTTCCAGGTTTCAGCTCATCGAGAGTGAGGATCTCCGAATGATCAAGACTTTGATGGTCGAGGTTCACAATCGGCACAACAATGCGCTTGCCAGATTTCAAGGCGTCCGTGACTAGTTGCCGTGTGTCAACTTCGTTCTTTTTCGACGAAACGTACGTGTGAATGACCGTCGCGCCCCGGAATGCTTCAAGATTCTTGATGTTGGAGAAGATGGCCTGACTCAATTGCTCGGCCACGGTGGGGTCGAGGTTTTCTCGCATTTTGAGGAGCTCAGATCGGAAGGCATCTTTCCTGGCAAACATAGAAACCTTCTCGTTGATGGGCAGCCCGGCACCAGCAAAATAGAGCAAAACAGGGAAAGAGTCAAAGATGCTGGATTTCCAGGACAATAGGTGTGACTTTAGGTCCGTTGAAGTGTTCTGTCAGTATTGCCCCCAGACCTTAGGATTCTATCGTTGATCTGAACGTTTCCGTCTTCGTCTACTTTGAAAGGCATCAACCGAACGATGAGGTACCCAAATACAAGATCCGACTTCTGCAGTACGGTCCGCTATCAAATAGTTACTCCGGAGAATGGGAGTTGCATTGGGCAATTGCCACGACGGGAGTCTCATTTCAAGAAGGAAGTACTTCACTGATTCTTTGTCGGTATCGTTGGCTTCGATAGTTCCGTTCAACACAATCAAGATGATTCATCCATATGCGAATTTGTTCCTCTACATCACGAAGCAAACGGAAGAATAAAAGGAAATGAACTAGGATTCAGAGGTAAGCTTTCGAAACTTGCCCGTTGTCAGTTATGTGTGGTCGAATCAGGGGATTGGATACTAAGTAAAGAGTACACTCATGGGAGCCTACTTTGGGGTCACCTCGGTGTTGACTCAGAGACTCGACACAATCAGATTGTTGAAGGTGGGTGAAACAATGGGTCGGGGCCACACAGCGGTTAGATCCACGCCAGTACATGCACCTCTACACTTCCATGATTTCCTTATCCTTCATGTCCACAAGCTGATCGATCTCTTTGATGTACTTGTCCGTCAGCTTCTGGGCTTCCTGCTCTCCGCGCTTCCGCTCGTCCTCAGAGAAATGCTCTTCTTTCTCGGCTTTTCTGAGATGCTCGATGCAGTCGCGTCGAACGTTCCGCACGGCAATCCGACCGTCTTCCGCAAACTTTTTCGCGAGTTTTACAAGCTCCCTCCGTCGCTCCTCGTTCAGCGGAGGAATCGGGACGCGAATCACATTGCCATCGTTGATCGGGTTCAGTCCAAGTCCAGCGCCGAGGATTGCCCTCTCGATTGGAACCATCATGGTTTTATCCCAGGGCTGGACAGTGATCAGGTGGACATCCGGGGTGCCGATGTTCGCGACCTGATGAAGCGGTGTGGGTGCACCGTAGTAATCGACTCGCACTGCGTCGAGTAACGCCGTCGTTGCTCTGCCCGTACGGAGGTGGGCAAGCTCATCGCGCAAGATCTCCACCGCCTTCTGCATGCGGTCCTCTGAATCATTCAAAATATTCTTGAACATAGCGATGCCTCTTGATGGTCACCGACGCTGGTTCAGGAGGAAGATCCCGGTTTACGGCCGCGATTCTGCAGGCAGTTTCAGGTCTAACACTTTCGTCCCGACGTCTTCACCGACTACAAGACGTCTGAGATTGCCTGGCGTATTGATATTGAACACGATAATGGGCAGTCTGTTCTCTTTACAGAGCGTGATTGCTGTCAGGTCCATCACCTTCAGGTCCTTCTCCAGCACATCGTAATACGAAATTTGCTGGAACTTGAACGCCTGAGGGTTTTTCTCCGGGTCCGAGTCGTAGACGCCTTCGACGCGCGTGCCTTTCAGGATCACGTCTGCTTCGATCTCCACGGCTCGCAGTGCCGCGGCGGTGTCTGTGGTAAAGTACGGGCTTCCCGTCCCTGCCCCGAATATCACCACCCGTCCCTTTTCCAGATGCCGAATGGCCCGACGGCGGATGAAGGGCTCTGCGATCTCCTCCATTCGAATGGCCGAAAGCAAGCGTGTGTACACCCCGTGTCTCTCGAGGGCATTCTGGAAGGCGAGCGAGTTGACAAGCGTCGCGAGCATCCCCATCTGGTCACCGGTCACCTTGTCGATGCCATCGCTCGACTCACCCCCCCCACGGTAGATGTTGCCCCCCCCGATGACAATCGCAACTTGCACACCCAAGTTACGAACAGACTTGATTTCCTTCGCATAGAGGTTCAAAACCTTCGGGTCAATGCCGTACGATCGATCACCCAAGAGGGACTCTCCGCTCAGCTTTAACAGAAGGCGATCGTAAACGGGTTTGCTCATAGAGATCGACGTTCGGTTCAAAGATACATAGCGGGGAGAAAAAAAGAAAGGTCTCGTGTCTGAGACCTCTTTTCGCCTTCGTCAGGCATCGTCCTCCCCCAGATGGAATCGATGATAGCGGCGGATCACGATCTTCTCGCCCATCTTCCCCGCGGCCTCATTCAACAGGTCTTTGATGGTCTTGCCGGCGTCCTTGATGAACGACTGCTCCAGTAACACGACATCCTGATAATATTTTTCGAGTCGACCGTTGGCGATCCGATCCATCACCTGCTCCGGCTTCCCTTCGTTTCGGGCCTGCGTACGGTAGATCTCAAGCTCCTTGTCCACAAGCTTTGGGTCCAATTGGTCTCGATAGATGGCCATGGGATTCATCGCTGCGACCTGCATCGCGACATCGCGTGCGAGCGCTCGGAATTCGGGGGTCTTCGCCACGAAATCCGTCTCGCAGTTGACCTCGACCATAGCACCGAGTCGTCCGCCGGCGTGGATGTAAGCTTCGATCACGCCCTGGTTTGCGACACGGTCGGCCCTCTTTTCGACCGTCGCCGCGCCCTTTTTCCGAAGGTACTCGATCGCTTTATCAATGTCTCCGCCCGACTCCTCCAGAGCCTTCTTGCAATCCATCATGCTCACGCCAGTTCGATCCCGGAGTACTTTCACTTGTGCGGCTGAAATTGCCATTGTTGTTGCATTCTCCATTTGAGCTTGTTCCAGAAAAATGAAGGTGCGTGTTATTCTTCCACTTTGATCTTGCCTTCGGAGTCTTCCTTGGCCGCCACCGCCGCCTCA
>JBHHZW010000280.1:0-3712 GCA_046758305.1 Bacteroidota bacterium
AATGCCGTGGTAGAACTGCCGGCTGTCACAATGCGGGCTGACGTGCTCAACATACATAAAGTTGTCCATGTGCTGACGGCCAGTCGGCATGAAAAGGCCGTTGATGAGGCAGTTGGAGCCTTCACCAGCCAGGACTGGATGGACGTTGTTCCGTACTAACGCGCCCCCCAACAACACCGAGTGGGACGCAACACTACTGTTCCGATCCTGTTGAACCCGGAGGGTTGACAAAACGAATGCTTGTTTGCTCTCGCGCTCGATCAAGTAGTGGCTTAGCACGCTATTCTCGCCGGCTACCACTTCCGTGACCGCATTCGAAAAATAGACATCGCCGCCTAGCGACACATAGTGCTCCACGACGGTCCCCTGGCTGTCTTCGGCCGCTATGATCAAGTTGCGCGGGTGCGTCATGATCGGCTCGCCGCTAGGGATCGCGACATAGAGCAAGTGAATTGGCTCTTCGAGGACCATGCCTTTCGGGACATAGACGAACCCACCGTCTTCTATGAATGCGGTATTGAGAGCCGAGAATGCATCGCGGTGATAGTCGGCGTATCGGGCCAGGTGCTGCTCGAGCAGGTCCCGATGGGCCATGAAGGCTTCCGCGAGACTGCTGACCTTTACTCCGTTCGGGAGTCGCCGTAGTGACGAAAGCCCCGAGGAAAAGCGGCCGTTCACGAAGACGAGCTGGCTACGCCCTAAGCCCGGAATCGTAAACCCCCTCAGCTCCTGAGGTGCGAGCTTAGTGTGGCCCTCCTCAGCAAGCCTGAAGGAATTCCGGGCAATCGCCGCCACGTTTGTAAACTTCCAGTCCTCCTCACGGGTGGTCGGGAACCCCAGCTCGGCGAAGCGGATGATCGCCTCCCGGCGGATCGGGCGGAACCACGACCGTCCGTTTTCGGCGATGTTGCTGTCGAACCGCGCGAAGCTTTCCAGGTAGCTGTTCCTCTGTTGCGTCACGGCGGCCAATGTCTCAATCTCTCCCGACTAAGTGTTTGTCAACGCGGCAGTCTCGATCTCGCTCTCGACCCAAGCATAGCCTTTTTCCTCGAGTTCCAGGGCCAGCTCCTTCCCACCCGACTTCGTGATCCGACCGTCCAGTAGCACATGCACGTAGTCGGGGACGACGTAGTTGAGTAGTCGCTGGTAGTGAGTCACGACCAAGATCGCCCGCTCTGGACTTCGAAGCGCGTTGACGCCCTTGGCGACGATTTTCAGGGCGTCAATGTCCAAACCAGAATCGGTCTCGTCCATGATAGCTAGCCTTGGCTCTAGCACCGCCATTTGAAATATCTCGTTTCGCTTCTTCTCCCCACCCGAGAACCCCTCATTGATGGAGCGATCCAGCAGGCGCTCATCGATCTCTAAAAGCTTGATCCTTTCCTTGACCAGCCCAAGAAAGTCCATAGCATCGAGTTCGTCGAGGCCACGGTACTTCCGAATCGCATTCAGCGCGGTCTTGAGGAAGTACGTGTTGCTGATGCCGGGGATCTCCACCGGATACTGGAAGGCCAAAAAGAGCCCCTTGCAGGCGCGCTCTTCAGGCGACAACTCCAGCAGGTTTTTCCCCTCATAGCTCACTTCACCGGAGCTCACCTTGTACGTTTCGCGGCCCGCGAGCACCTGCGCCAACGTGCTTTTTCCCGACCCGTTCGGGCCCATGATAGAGTGGACCTCGCCAGCGTTCATCTTCAGGTCGATGCCTTTCAAGATCTCCAGGTCTCCCGCCTTCACGTGCAGGTTCTTAATCTCGAGCATAATTCAATCTCTTCAGGAATCGAATCACTCAGGTGTTTTTCTAGCCAACGCTTCCTTCAAGGCTGACGCTCAGCAACTTCTGAGCTTCAACGGCAAACTCCATCGGCAGCTCACGGAACACCTTCTTGCAGAAGCCGTTGACGACCATTGAAATCGCATCCTCGGTGGAGATGCCGCGCTGTCTGCAATAGAAGAGTTGATCCTCGCCGATCTTCGAAGTGGACGCCTCGTGCTCCATCTGTGCCGTGGAGTTCTTCACCTCGATGTAGGGAAAGGTGTGAGCTCCACACTTGTCACCGATGAGCAGTGAATCACACTGCGTGTAGTTGCGCGCACCCGTGCTGCTCTTAAGGATCTTCACCATCCCCCGGTACGTGTTCTGCCCATGTCCTGCCGAAATCCCCTTCGTGACGATGGTACTCCGCGTGTTCTTGCCGATATGGATCATCTTGGTCCCCGTGTCGGCCTGCTGGTAATTGTTGGTCAGGGCCACGGAATAGAACTCTCCAACTGAGTTGTCGCCCTGGAGGATGCAGCTAGGGTACTTCCAGGTAATGGCGGAGCCCGTCTCGACCTGCGTCCACGAAATGTGGGAGTTCCGGCCCAGACACTTGCCGCGCTTGGTGACAAAATTGTAAATACCGCCCTTGCCGTCCTTGTCGCCGGGATACCAGTTCTGGATGGTCGAGTACTTGATGGTGGCGTTATCTAGAGCGATCAGCTCCACAACTGCTGCATGCAACTGGTTCTCGTCCCGCATCGGTGCGGTACACCCCTCCAGGTAGCTCACATAGCTGCCTTCCTCCGCGATGATGAGGGTCCGCTCAAACTGGCCGGTCTCGGAGGCATTGATGCGGAAGTACGTTGACAGCTCCATGGGACACCGCACACCTTTCGGGACATAGACAAACGACCCGTCGCTGAAAACCGCGGAGTTCAGCGAGGCAAAGAAATTATCGGTGTGAGGGACCACCGACCCGAGGTACCTTCGGACCAGTTCAGGATGCTGCTGAACCGCCTCAGTGAATGAGCAGAAGATAATCCCCAGCTCAGCCAGTTTCTCCTTGAAGGTAGTTGCCACGGAGACGCTGTCAAAAACCGCGTCCACCGCCACGCCTGCGAGCTGCTTTTGTTCCTCCAAGGGAATGCCCAGCTTCTCGAAAGTGGCCAGCAGCTCCTTATCAACTTCTTCCAGGCTGCCGGGCCTGTTGGGCTTCTGCTTCAGCGCCGCGTAGTAGCGAATAGCCTGGTAGTCGATCGGTGGATACTTAACATTTGCCCATTTCGGCTCGGCTTGGGACTTTTCCTGCTGCACCCAGTATCTATAGGACCTCAGACGCCAGTCCATCATCCACTCCGGTTCGTTCTTCTTTGCGGAGATCAAGCGAACGATGTCCTCATTCAGCCCACGGGGAACAAACTCTTGTTCGATCTCCGTTACAAAGCCGTACTTATATTCCCGGTTGGCCAGGGTTTCGATTGTATTTATTGCAGTGCTCATATATCATTTTCTCTCAATCATTTATCTCCCACGAAACTCTGCAAATAGAATGACAACAAATCTTCCCTCTCACTTCTGTTGAAATTATTGAGTTATGAAGCCTTCTTTGGCCGAAACTCAGGATACAAGAGCAGCCAAGTCTGGCGGTCCATTTTCTTTAAGATCTTTTGTTGTTCGAGAAACTCGCCTACGCTCTTCGCTATCTCCTCGGCTTCCGAGTAACTCGCTCGAAGACCTTTGTTCTCCAAGTAAAATCGAACTCCGTACTGAATGTCTCTCAGGAACAAGTTCGAAAGATGAAACAACGGGTACTTCGTCCTCAGGAAATTCAGAAAATCGATATGATTCTGAGTAATGAGCTCAAGCTTTTCTTTCACGGTTCCTTTCATGGATGAGGTTAACTCCCTAGTCGACTGGTACTGGAGCCCGGCCTGTCCTCGAGCCGCTCCTCCC
>JBHHZW010000281.1:0-3695 GCA_046758305.1 Bacteroidota bacterium
GTGTGGTGGACAGCGCCAGCATGATGCGAGTTCTGCGCATTTTCCCCAGCGTTCTGAAGGGGAAGCATGGGAAGTATCCCGAAGTCCATTTTTTCCAGACCTCGAATGTGACCATAGAGTCAGGTGATGTGCTCTGCGCCCATGCAGATGGCGAAATCTTGGGACGGGACATTCGACAGTTGAACATCGATCTCTTGCCCAGGGCTCTCAGCGTCATCTCAAACTGACCTGCCTTCTTGGAACTTAGGACGCACCGAGCTTGTTAGGGAATTCCGAACGGTCTTAGAAGTCGTAATCGGTCGAAGTGACGAAAAAAATGAGCGAGTCCCGCTATACGACGAGAAAGGAAAAGGCACTGAGCCGCCGAGATTTTCTCGATAGAATCCTCGCGGGCTGGGGATTCTTGGTCCTGCTGCCGATGATCTATGCGAGTGTCCGTTACCTCCTGCCCGTTCGGCGATCTCGCGCCAGCGCTGAAAAAGTCATCGTCGGTCGGGTCGAAGATCTCAGCCTCAACTCCGCCAAGATCATCCGACTGAACGAGAGACCAGTCATCCTCATCAAGACGAACTCAGGCCAAATCAAGGCGTTATCCGCAAGGTGTACGCATCTTGGC
Source organism: Bacteroidota bacterium (assembly GCA_046758305.1). Classification (GTDB taxonomy): domain Bacteria; phylum Bacteroidota; class Ignavibacteria; order UBA10030; family JAZGDE01; genus JAZGDE01. The sequence goes on from JBHHZW010000281.1 coordinate 617, forward strand.
TGCACGGTGAAGTTTAAAGAGGAGGGGAGCTATCTGTTGTGCAATTGCCACGGCAGTCGATTCGACCTGAACGGAAAAAACGTTCGTGGACCGGCATCAATACCGCTTCGGCCATACAAGGTGTCCTTGGAGGAGGATAAGATCGCTCTCACAGTGGTGTAATCTGTTCTGAATCTAATCCCATGGGTGGTACCCTACACATTCCCACATTGCGATCAATCTTCTCCTGGCTCGATCAACGCATTCCGCTGAGCGCGCTCATCCAATTTCTCTCCAGGAAAGAAGTTCCTCGGCAGAAACACTCGATCTGGTATTATTTCGGCGGACTGACACTTTTTTTTCTGATCGTACAGATCATCACCGGTATCCTCCTTCTGATGTATTACCGGCCATCTCCCGATTCAGCTCACGACAGCGTCCTTTACATCACCAACGAGGTGCCCTTTGGCTGGATTGTACGGTCTGTGCATAGCTGGTCATCCAATTTCATGGTTGCAATGGTCCTGATTCATATGTTCAGCGTCTATCTCGTGAAAGCATACCGCAAGCCGAGGGAACTCATGTGGCTGAGTGGATTCGTGTTGTTCTTTCTGACCCTTGGCTTCGGTTTTACGGGATTTTTGCTCCCGTGGGACACCACAGCCTACTTCGCAACACTCATAGGAACCGAAATCCCGAAGTCGATACCGATCGTGGGCGAAATCGCCGTAAATCTTTTGACGGGAGGAGGGGAGGTCGGGCAGGGCACCCTCACGAGGATGTACGGGATGCACGTCGTCGTGCTCCCACTTCTGACTCTGGGCTTCGTGGCACTTCATCTCGTGCTCAATCAGATCCTCGGTCAAAGTGTCCCGATCGGCGTGACGACAAAAAATCCCGGCATTCCGTTCTTCCCAAATTTTGCCCTTCGAGACCTACGTGCGTGGACTGTAGCTTTCGCGGTGCTTTGCACAGTTGCCTTCCTGCTTCCGTGGCCACTTGGAGAGAAAGCTGATCCGTTTGCTTCCGCTCCAGAAGGAATTAAACCCGAGTGGTATTTCCTCATACTGTATCAGACACTAAGGATTGTCCCCTCAACGATTCTCTCGCTCAGTGGAGAGATGATCGTGAACCTCGCTGTACTTGTTGTTTCCGTTGTTTGGCTCCTCATTCCTTTCCTTGACAGGAAGGCAAGCATTGAACAAAAAAGCCCGGGTTTTACGTATCTCGGCCTTGGTGCAATATTGTACATGGGGACGATGATTGCATTAGCATACTTGACGTAACCACTTAATTCGAAGGGTGTTCAATGAAGTTCATTCAACTATCGCTTCCAGTTCTTCTGCTGACTGTGGGCGCATGGCACTATATCACAGCACCTGAGGAACTAATCCAAAGAGACACTGTTGAAGCGGTGAGTGAGAAGGCAAACGATGCTCCATTCGCGGGCATTGATCCCCTGGAAACCCGATTGACGGTGACTGCGGTGCTCGTCTTCATTCTGCTCATCTTTACTGTACTGCTCTCTTTCAAAATCAAACGTCTCGATCGTATGAAGGGCATAGACTGAAAATCCGTCTACTGATGCATTACCCTTAGCGTTTGCGCATGTTTGGTGTTTTCGTAAGTGCAATTGTTCATATAATCAGTATTATGTAAACTAACACAAAACACCGCCCAACTACCTCCCACTCACACATACAACCACTTCTTTGCCCCTACTTCCGCAACCTACCCTTCAGACCATTACATCACCCTTCAGGGGCGACAAAAGCGCGCCAAATCAACTGCCAACGCCTGTGAGGAAACGACCCTTGATACATAATAGCTGGCCTGCGCCATTCCTCTTAAGCCTCTGCTCCGCCAAAAGCTTGTCCGTTTCTAGTCCGGCACAAGCTCCCTTGTTCTGGTATCCGAAGCCGTCTCTCGTCCCTGCAGGATCCACAGCGTGGCGGCCATTCTTCAGCCTAGGGTCGTGTTCAGCACAGAGCTTTATCGTTTACGGTTAGACCAGGGGCAGTCAAAACGCAGAAAAGTCAGAAGCAAGCATCCAGGCTAGCAGAACGGGAAGGAATTCAAATTTTCTCCTCAACCGTCAGATTCATGACCCGTTCAATCGCATCCAAATAAACCTCTGCAAGTTGCGAAACAGGCACAGATATCTCCTTGTTGATCTGAAGGTTAATCCCCTGCACTTCACCTATAACAGCGACGTTAACCCCATGCGAGGAAGCGATGTCTCCCATACGCTGCAGGTCTTCAGGTTTAACCGTGGTGATTATCCTGGACTGGTCTTCTCCGAAAAGAAAGACATCGGGTCGAAGCGTGCCGTAGTCGAATCGAACAATAGCTCCAAGTGGCCCCGACGAGTCTCGGGGTTCATCAAGAACACAGCATTCTGCTAGTGCCGTTCCAAGGCCTCCTTCGGAGACATCGTGTGCAGAACGAACAATACCCTGGCGAATCGCGTGGAAGCACACTCTCTGTAAGTTTTTCTCATACTGTAGATCTATCTTCGGAGCATCTCCTGCTACCTTCCCATGAATCCACGCCAGGTACTCGCTCCCACCTAATTCGCCCTTTGTTTCTCCCAGGAGGACGATAAGATCACCCTCTGACTTAAACATCGCCGAAGTTACATGATCCAAGTCTTCAACAATACCCAACATTCCTATGACCGGTGTTGGATATACGGACGTAGTGAGACTCTCGTTATAAAAACTCACGTTGCCACCGGTCACCGGCGTTTCGAGTACGGAGCTAGCCTCAGCCATCCCTTTCACCGACTCCTCAAATTGCCAGTACACATCTGGCTTATACGGGTCCCCGAAATTAAGGCAGTTCGTAATGGCAATCGGTCTCGCACCACTACAGACAACGTTCCTAGCAGATTCGGCAACGGCAATTATCGCTCCACGCCTCGGATTCAGATACACGTACCGACTGTTGCAGTCCGTTTTCACAGCAAGCGCCTTTTTCGTTCCCTTGAGCCGCATCACAGCTGCATCTGAGGTACACTGAACGAACGTATTAGTTCTAACGGTCCTATCGTATTGCCTATAAACCCACTTCTTGCTGGCGATGTTAGGTGAAGACGACA
>JBHHZW010000282.1:0-3661 GCA_046758305.1 Bacteroidota bacterium
CCATTCTCCTTTCTGAGCTTCCATCGACGACCTACTATTCAGAAAGCGGTAATGGCATCGGCTACAATTATGTTACCATTCGTGGATTCGATCAGCGCCGGCTTGCGGTGATGATCAATGGAATCCCTCAAAACGATCCCGAGGACCATAACGTGTACTGGCTTGATTTTCCTGACCTGCTCGCGAACCTGGAGGACATCCAGGTCCAGCGGGGCGCTGGGAGCGCATTCTACGGACCACCTGCAATCGGAGGGTCGATCAACCTCATTACGTCGACCTTCCCGCGCGAGCGGAACATTTCGCTTTCCGCAGGAGCAGGAAGTTACAACACGCAACGTTATTCGATCGGCACGTCTTCTGGTTTGATTGGTGATCGCTATGTTTTGTACGGTCGTCTGTCGAAGCTGAAAAGTTCCGGTTATCGAGAGAATTCTTGGAGTGATTTTAACAGCTACTTCTTTGGCGCGGTACGGTACGATGAGAACATGACGACGCAAATTCAGTTTATCGGAGGTCCGTTTGGAGACCACCTAGCCTTCGTAGGGATAGCGAAATCTGATATTAAAGATCGTGAGAAGCGCCGCACAAACCTCATTCAGCGACCGGAGGAGATCGAGAACTTTAGCCAACCCCACTACGAACTGTTTCACGAATGGCGACCGAGCGAGTCTGTCACTCTGAACAATACGATTTTCTTAGTGGAGGGCGAAGGATTCTTCGACTTCGACGCCTCGTGGGCGGATACGACCATGCTTCGACTAACGACAGAGAACGGATTTAATCCCACGGAGAATCCGGTGAGCACGCTTGTACGTGCCTTTGTTGACAACACCCAGTACGGGTGGCTGCCCCGCCTGACAGTTGACCATTCGCGTGGATCACTGACGGCAGGTGTTGAACTCCGTCGTCATCGGTCCTTCCATTGGGGCTCGATCCGGTGGGCGCAAAATCTGCCAACGAACTGGGTTTCGGCTGCGACGGCCGATTACCATTTTTATGAATATCATGGAGGCAAGGACATTCTGTCACTGTATCTTCACGAGCTCTATCGGTTGAGACCAACCGTGACACTTATGGCAAACGTGCAGTATGTCTTCAATCGATATCTGCTCCGCGAGGAAAAGTTCGTCGGCACGGACTTCCGCGTTAACTACCACTTTCTTAATCCGCGCGTTGGCGTCAATTTCAATCTGACGGAGAATATCAACAGCTATGTTAACGTCGCTTATACCTCACGCGAGCCGCGGCGGAAAAACCTGTACGATGCGACGTTTTCTTGGACGGGAGAGGTGCCGCAATTCAGGCAACGGACAGATGGATCTCTTGATTTTAGCGAACCGCTGGTCAAGCCCGAGAACTTGCTCGATATCGAGTTAGGCACAGGCTACACATCAGCCGATTATCGGGTCGCGCTAAATCTCTATTGGATGGAATTTCGCAACGAGATCGTCAAGAGTGGACAGCTCGACCTCTTCGGCCAGCCCATCACTGGAAACGCTGACCGCACTCGGCATCGCGGCATTGAGATTTCGGGCCGAGCCAAGTTGCAAAGAGATTTTGAATTGCAGGGAAACCTAACTGTCAGTGAAAACGAAATCACACGGCAGACCACGTTTCTGAAACAACGAGAACCGGCTACTGGGGAGAAAACAGTTATTCCAGTTGTCCTTGACGGAAATCGCATCGCGGGATTCCCGGATTTCATGGCGAATGCACGGTTGACCTATCGAGGTGAAGAGTGGTTTGCCTCTGTGTGGTTCCAGCACGTCGGGAATCAATTCACAACGAATTTTGAGGATGAGGAATTGAAGGTGGATAGCTACAGTGTTTTCAATTTCATCGGAGGGTATCGGCTAAGCAACTTACTCGGACTTCCAAGCGTCGAGCTTCGGCTCCAGGTGAATAACGTCTTCGATGCCCTCTACGCGGCATACGGTGAGGGTGATGAGTTCTTCCCGGCGGCAGAGCGGAACGCCTTTTTCAGCGTGGAGATCGATCTCTAATGGTCACCGCAGGCTAAAGCCTGCGGAATTCGATAATGCGGATACCCGTCCTCGTTCCATGAGTGTTTCGGGCGCGAACAAGCGGTCGAGCAAGGTCCCGGACCAAATCGTACCAAGCGTAGGCGTTCGGTAATTCTTGTATGGCGAAAGCAAAAAGAAAAAAAGCCCTCGTCATTTGTAACGGTGAGCTTCTCCAAGGGCCTCGCCTGCGCGCGCTCGCTGAAGACGCCGACATCATCGCGTGCGCAGATGGAGGTGCGAATCAGGCGAAAAAGTATGGAATCTTCCCTGATATGATCGTCGGGGATCTGGATTCCATTGAGAAAAAGGCGAAGAACTACTTTCGTAAAGTGAAGATGATTTGCAACACTAACGATGATCAAACAGACCTTGAGAAAGTGCTTGATGTGTTGCTGGCAAAGGGAGTGAACGAAGTAACGGTAGTTGGCGCTACCGGGAGGCGGACAGACCACACGATAACAAATTTCAGTATCTTGAAGAAGTATCATCGCAAATGCACTCTGCGGTATCTTGACGCACATTGTGAAATTTCGCTGGTTGATCGCGCGACAAAATTTTCCGGGAGGAAGGGTGAATTGATCTCCTTGGCCCCTCTGGGGAAAGTCGAAGGGATCACAACCAGAGGGCTTAAGTATCGACTTCGCAACGAGGCGCTCGATGTTGGTGTTCGAGAAGGTCAGAGCAACGTCATCGTTTCGAATCCGGTGGAAATTTCAGTGAAACGAGGCACTCTTCTGCTCTTCAGAATCCACAGCTTACAGCGAGCCCGCCTGTCCCGACCACGCCAATCCGTCCGCGGTCAGGCAGGCCCCGTTTCCCGGGTGTCTGGCGGGGCATCGAGCTGCTGATGGACAAGCCAGTTGTACACCTTCACACCGTTGACTCCATCCTTATCATTCTCTACTTAGTAGCCGTCGTCTTTGTCGGGTTTCGAGCGGTTCGCAGGGTGAAGAGCGGTGTCGATGAGTATCTGCTTGCGGGTCGGACGCTCACTCTCCCGATGTTCGTCGCGACGCTTGTCTCCACTTGGTACGGCGGGATTCTTGGCGTCGGCGAGTTTTCGTATCGGTATGGTATTTCCAACTGGGTGGTCTTCGGCCTGCCGTACTATTTTTTCGCCCTCGTGTTCGCGCTGTTCCTTGCTCGCCGGGTGCGCGAGACCAATCTCCACACGATACCCGATAAGCTGCTCCTTGCGTACGGCCGAAAAACTGCCGTGCTTGGTGCAGCACTGCTCTTCCTCCTGGAAACACCTGGGGCGTACGTGTTGATGCTTGGAATTCTCATCCAGCTTGTCTTCGGCTGGAGTTTGCCCGTCAGCGTCGTCGTCATCACATTCCTCACGCTCGTGTATCTCTACACCGGTGGATTCCGTTCGGATGTTTGGGTAAACGCATTCGAATTCATTTTGATGTTCATCGGTTTTGCGGTTATGCTCTTCTTTGCGCTCACGACCTTTGGCGGGCTCGACTTCATTCAGCAGAACGTTCCTCTGCTCCACCTTACCTGGCACGGCGGAAACACCATGCAGTACATCGCGGTTTGGTTTTTCATTGCACTGTGGACGCTCGTCGATCCGGCCTTCCATCAGCGGTGCTATGCGGCGAAGGACGCCAGGACAGCCCAACGGGGGATCC
>JBHHZW010000283.1:0-3661 GCA_046758305.1 Bacteroidota bacterium
TCATTCCTACAACTTGATGCTGTGAGAGTTTGAGGAAGTCAAGAGAGCAATCGCTCAGTCCCGAAGGTCTGCCACGAAGTGTCACGAAGTCCCCCAAGCGATCGCTTCGCGAGACCACTTTGTGGCGGGAAAGTGACTGCTTCGCGGGTGGCTTCGCCGCGGGAGACGTCAGGCCATCAACTACCAACGATCAAGGATACTGAGCTAACTAAGAAATGTTCACATGGTTTGGAATCTGACTGCGTAGGGAGAAAGATACGCCAGGTGAATAGTCAAAGTCAAGGTTTATTTTCCGCACAAAATCTTTTGCTACCACTTGAATTCTGTTGACAGCGCCTTGCAAAATCGCTGGCAGCCAAATGGGAATAGATATGAGGGACGGACATGCTGCCGTCTATAAGAAGCTTCTGGACTTCGTAAGTTGGATCGCCCTCCGGAACCAATTAGGTTGCGAACGTACGGGGAATACTGTGATTTGACATAATAATCAGGTACACGGATGGATTGGGTTTGCGTTTAACTTCGGATTGACATTTAGCTATACATTTCGTACTATAGCCATGAAGACCTACTAGATGCATACTTACCGCGTTCGGCATTTCTTCTAAGTTCATGACAATTCCGATAGCACACTGCACAAACACTAACTAACTGCAATTCATATAGCAACTCATTAGCCGAAGTCCCTGTTCACAAACTACAAGGAGGTACGCTCATGAAGCACTTCATCGATACTCGTGTTGCGCTGCTCGTACTTTGTGCCGCTATGTTTACAGCCACACCCTTGCTCGCGCAGGAATGGTCAGCCGCGCAAAAGGAAGTTTGGAAAAACGTAGAAGCGTATTGGACACTGTATGACCAAGACAATCTGGAAGGATTCATGGCTTACTTCCACCCTGATTATCGTGGCTGGCCTTACCAGACCACACTTCCGGGCGACAAGGCTATAGTGAGAAAATTCGTTGAACAGGGAATGAAAACGAGTGAGACACTTGTTTCCACCATCCAACCAGCTGCTATCCAAATCCATGGCAACGTCGCCCTCGTATATTACTATTATGCGGTAATCGAGAAGGATGCCGAGGGCAAAGAGCAGAGTAGCTCGGGACGGTGGTTAGACATCCTGAAGAAACAAGGCGATAAGTGGATGCTGATCGGTGATCACGGTGGACGGACATCAAAAGATTAAGTTCTGCAGTCAAAGGTCAGTTCGTCGAAACAAAAGCGACTTCGGCTAACGGGGGTTTTTGCTGGCTTGGTGCGGCTTGGCTACTCGAAGTGGTGCGTGACACAGCGTACGATATCAAGACGGCCTTGCATTGCCTGATCGCTAGGGGCGTTAGCTGTTATCTCTTCATGTCCCTCCCGTCTCCTCCTTTAATTGCCCTTTTTTGCGTCAAATTTGCCTTCTGGGGCCTTATCTCCGCCGGACCATATTTCTTCCCCCCCACACTTTCTTGACCATGTCTTAATTCATCAGCACTTGAATTTTGTTCACCACATCGTGCAGCCCGTTTGCCGGTAACTGGAGATAGAAAACCCCCAGCAGGCCCCCACACCTGAGGAAGCGCGTTTCCCGGAGGGGAGTCCACTGAGGGTTGAGAAAACAACTTCCTGTTTGTTGCAGGGTTTGGCCGCCCAAGACCGTCGGCTCAATTCAGTTTGTCCCGTCCACCTTCTCCAAGTACCGATGAAAGTATTTAGTTCCCTACTCCAGAGAGTGGAACGGACCTGTGGAGTTGTGCACCTACCCAATCAGAATTCTTCTTCTCGAAGACGGCCGTGAAAATGGCATTTTCTCTTACAGGTTGTCCATCAAAGATATATTCAGTAGCTTCGTTAAATCTTGCCCAAGCCATTTTGCCGTCTCCGGATACCCGTACTTCAACATCGCTAAGCTCAATCTTGTGATCTGATATATGATCCTTGAAAAATTCTCCCACGGCCTCTAAATTCCATCGCCCACCTGTGCGCGTAACAAGCTCCCAGTCTTCAGCGGTAAGCCCACTGAGAGTTTCCCAGTCCTGATTCGCAATCGCTTCAAAGGATTTGTCGATCACTGCACGAACGCTTGCTTTCTCAGCTTCAATATCGACCATCTCAGCACAGCCGATAATCGCCGCGGAAATACCGAGTCCAACTATGACGACCAAAAAGTTTTTTATTTTCATGTTCGTCACTCCTTTCAAAGTTGTTAAGCTTTTTTTGTATCTCACCCTTGACCGCAAGAGCGGCTTATTATTTGATTGCTTTTCTCGACTCGTAAGCGCAATAGGATACGATATAATGGTTGCTAAGACTCGACACGGCACCTGACATCGCGTGCCTCAATTACACGGACGGCTTCTCAACCTCATCAACGAAGTACACGTCAGGCTGGTCAATAACTCCCGCCCGTTCCATCGTCTGTCGCAAATCCTGGGTTTGAGCAAACTGGCGGGCCTTCCCCAGATCGTCCCACTGCAAGAGAATTATGACCTCGTTGGGATTGTCGGCGCTGCGGAAGAGATGACCTCCCTTGGAACCGCTGGCCTTGCGGGCGGCACCGTGCTCATCGAACACCGGCTTCCACTTGGCATAGTCCGCGACCTTGTGTCGGACAAGTATATAAGGCATAGTTTCATCCTCTTATCAGTTGATGTGGGTGGAGACTGCCCTGTAAATATAGGAAAAGTCGTTTGCTAGTCAAGAGAAGATTCACAAAAAGTTCCTACGATTGACCACTCCTCCTATGTTTATGTAGTTTCCTAGCTTCTTCGGATTTCACTCCCCATTTTCTAACGTATTGCCGAAACCTCCTGGATAAGCTCTCGCCCCCGGCATTTCTCTCGAATGTTAGCTGTACGGCTATGTTGTTAATTGTTATTAGTCCGCGATGACCATTCCCTAAAGAGTCGCACATACCGATGCTTCATAGCGAGAGGATCAATCACGTAAAGCTTAACCCATCTTCGAATGACCGTGTTATTTTGACCAGATTCATATTGCTCGTTGCCGCTAGAACCGTTATGGGGCAAGATCAGGCGAAAGAGTCGTCCATTATCTACAAAGTGTTGCTGGAAAATCATCGGGCGCGGTGGCTGGAATATCTGGCCAAGCCCAGGGAGATGGATGCGATGCATTTGTTTCCGGATTCAGCCGCGCGCTTCTCAAGTTCTTTCAAAGTCTAGGTTACATTCCCTGATGGCGAACCAAGGAGGTTGAGGGGAAAGCCAGCGAAGCGATCTGGCAGGAGGCAATGACGCTTTACGCCGAGATCGTGGGTTCCACTCACGCTCATATTCTCATTGTCGAGATAAGGACACCAGAGAAGAAGCAAAACGAGTAGCCACCGATTACGCGCAGTTTTTCGGCTTTCCGCGATAGCGTGTTGGCCTACCTCAGTTGTGTTCGATCTCCATCAGGCGACTGGGTTCATCCGGAATCGCAGGAAGACCATCGGTTTTGGCATGCCAACTCGTGTTGTGCTGAGAAGGTCCGCGAGCGAGCGGATCGCGTGAATGGAGTCAAGAACAAAAGTCCTGTTTAAGTTGGAAAATGACTGTACCTGCCGATTTCGAGGTTTCGCTCTACGAGTGGTCAATACACCGAGGTCAAAATTGTACGGAATGGCTTTCAGTTCCAGGAGGAACTCTCGCATGGGAAGGGTTTCTTCCATCAG
>JBHHZW010000284.1:0-3658 GCA_046758305.1 Bacteroidota bacterium
CTCTCGAGGTAGTGCAACCATAATTTCCGATGAAGCAAATAGAATCCTCTCTCGTCCATCACGTAATCCCTCCAGCGATAGAAAAATCCGGTCCGCCATATCCGACCATGGTTTTGCTGCACGGGCGAGGGACGGACGAGAATGATTTGCTCGGAGTTGCCCACTACCTCGATAAGCGTTTACTCTTGGTATCTGTTCGAGCGCCGCACCCCTTCGCCTTTGGAGAAGGCTATACGTGGTACGAAGCGCTTGAAGTCGGTAGGCCAGCTGCGAAACAGTTTACGGAGAGCTACGACAGGCTGAGCTCTTTCTTGACCGACATTCGGAGAGAATATCCGATAGATCCCTCGCGGCTCTATCTCCTCGGCTTCAGTATGGGAACCGTGATGGCCTACGCGATTGCTCTCACGAAGCCTGAAATTGTGAGTGGAGTGGTAGCTCACAGTGGTTACGTACCAGAGAATTCCGGTCTCAAGTTTCGCTTGGATAATCTCGGTCCTCTTAGCGTTTTCATCGTCCATGGACTTCACGATCCTGTGATTCCGGTTTCGTTCGCTCATCGCGCAAAAGAGCTCCTAAGCCAAACCTCCGCTCGTTTGACGTATCGGGAGTATCCCATCGGACACAGCGTCAGTGAGGATAGCATTCGCGATTCCGTCAGCTGGCTCACAGAAAGAATTGACGGCACACAGAGATAGGAGCGCGGAAGAAGCTGAAATTTTTCTGGCATTCTGTCAGTCTCGCCTGCATCATTTCGTACGCCAATGGCTGTCCTCATATCTTGAGCAGGCCCAGGGTGTTTCGCGAGGTTCGTCTTGTGGAGAAGGAGAAACTGAACTAGCTCTACCGCGGATCTTCGCTCACAAACTCACAATAGTTACCCTTCCGGGGTCTCATTCTTTTCGATTTAGAGCTTCCCTAACTTGACGGCCATGAAGTTCTCCGAGCCTTAACTGTGACTCACACCTGCGAGCAATCCCAGTCGCTATCGCCAATACCTCCGAAACACGCGAAGACATCGAATACGCTCCGAGCTCTGGAAGCGGTCGCGTAGATGAGCACATCGATCCGCTTTGTTCAGCTGAACACTGGCCTTTCGACTGCCGACAAGTGTGCCGCACGAAGGGAAGGGTGACTCGCCGAATCGCCGTCCGTTGCAATTCACGCCGAAAATTGCTATCTTCTTCAAAATTAGAGACTTGCATTCCTTGTCTATGCGTCGGGCTATTGTCGCCATCGTGGGTCGGACGAATGTGGGAAAATCCACCCTATTCAACCGCATTGTTGGACAGCGGGAAGCGATCGTCGATGCGACACCGGGAGTGACGCGAGATCGGCACACGGCAGAGGCGGACTGGGCTGGAAAGTCGTTCACGCTCGTCGATACGGGTGGGTACATCCCTCGCGCGGAGAGCCAGATTGAGGCTGCGGTTCGCGAGCACGCGAAGATTGCGATCGAGGAAGCAGATTCTGTCGTCCTTCTGGTCGATGCGGTTTCAGGTATCACGCCGACAGACGATGACATTGCGCGCATCCTACGCAGATCGAACAAGCGCGTCGTCCTCGCAGTGAATAAAGTCGACAGCGATCGGCTCGAACTGGAGGTGGGCAGGTTTTATGAACTGGGACTTGGTGCTCCCCTCCCCATATCGGCATTGCTGGGTCGCGGAATTGGGGATTTTCTCGACATCCTAACCAGTGACATCAAGACCAACGACGTTGAGGAACCCGTAGACCTACCCCTGAAGATTGCGATTGTTGGAAAGCCAAATGTAGGGAAATCTTCGCTCGTGAACGCCCTGCTGGGGCACGAACGTGCGATTGTCTTGCAAATACCCGGCACAACACGAGATTCCATCGATTCGGAACTGAAGTATCATGGTGAAGCGTTCGTCCTCATCGATACTGCAGGTTTGCGCCGGAAGAGCCGCATCAAGGAGAGCGTGGAGTTTTACAGTACCATGCGCGTCTTCAGGAGTCTCGAACGGTGCGACGTGGCAGTCGTCGTGATGGACGTGACGACCGGCCTGGAGAAACAGGATCTTCGAATCATTCAGCAGGTTGTTGAACGTAACCGTGGAATAGTGCTCGCGATCAATAAGTGGGACTTGATCGAGAAAGAGACAAGGACTGCAGAGCGTTTTGAAAAAGAGTTTCAAAGAGCTCTGCGTGTTTTCGATTTCATCCCTCTTGTGTTCATTTCGGCAAAAACAAAACAGCGGGTCCACAAGTTGATTGAGTTTGCAAAAAAGATTCAGAAGGAACTCGTGAAGCGGGTCGAAACGAACGATCTCAACCGCGCCTTGCTTGAGGAGATCCGGAAGCGGCCGCCAGCTTCGGCGTCCGGCAAAGAGGTGCGAATCAAGTACGTCACTCAAATACAGCGGAAAATGCCAGTGTTTGCCTTCTTCGTGAATGAACCTCAGCTCGTGAAGGAACAATACAGACGATTTCTCGAAAACAAAATCCGCCAGCACTTTGGGTTTGAGGGCGTTCCTCTGACGATCGTCATGAGGAGGAAATAAGAGCACCGCTGGCTGCGTTGGGCGTATTCGATGGCAAAACAAATTGTGGTTGTCGGTGGCCTGGCGGCGGGTCCGAGTGCTGCCGCCAAGGCTCTCCGGGTGAACCCCGGAGTCCAGGTTACACTGTTCGAACAGGGCGAACATATCTCCTACGGGATCTGTGAAGTCCCATACTATATCGCTGGTGACGTCCAGGACAGCAACCGGCTCGTCGTCTACTCACCGGAAGAACTCCGCCGAAAGAAAGGAGTCCGCGCCAAAACACTCCATCGGGTCGAGGAAATATTGCCGGTGAAGAAAATCGTGGTGGTCAGGGACTTTCAGACGCAGCGTGTTTCCGAACACCATTACGATTCGTTGGTTTTGTGCACCGGCTCGAATGCCAGAAGCCTCGGACTTGAGGGCGAAGATGCCCGTAACGCATTCCACGTTAAGACCCTCGAGGATGGTCTGCAAATCAAGAACTACATCAGGGATGAGAGTCCAAAGCGTGCGGTCATCATCGGTGGTGGTTATATCGGCATGGAAATGGCGGAGGCTTTGGTCCGCAACGACCTCGAGGTGACCATGGTGCACAGAAATGCGTTACCGATGGCGGGGTTGGAGCTGGAGTTTCGAGAGCGCGTTGTCGAAGAGCTGCGGAAGAACGGAGTCCATTTTGTGCCGAGCGCGCGGTCGAGCTCACTGGTGATGGATCACACGGGGAGGATATCGCACGTGGTAACGGATCGTGGAACGTTTCCTACAGAAATCCTTATTTTGTCCCTCGGCGTAGAACCGAACGTCGGATTGGCCCGCCGATCGGCTATTCTGCTGGGCAGGACTGGTGCTGTAAAAACGGACGAGCGACAGCTGACGAACATCGATTCGATTTATGCTGCGGGTGATTGCTGTGAGGTCAGAAACGTCGTCAGTGGTCAACCGATGTACTTGCCGCTGGCGACCGTCGCGAGCAAAGCAGCTTGGACGGCTGGTGAGAATGCAGCCGGCGGAAGTGCACGATTCAAGGGTGCGATTCGGGCGATCGCTGTGAAAGTCTTTGACCTCGAAGTTGCCCAGGTCGGTTTGGGTTCTATGGAGGCCGAGGAGGCAGGGTTCGCACAATTCAAAGCGAAAAAGAATAATCTTATTGA